>NZ_JBRCAD010000205.1:0-31047 GCF_053493415.1 Trichothermofontia sp.
GCGCAGTTGCTGTCAGCCGCTGGGGCGTTGGCAGTTGGACTTGCCATTGACTGGCCGTAATGCCCCGAAACTGGACAGCACCCGGATCGATCGTATAACCGGGGGCGAGTTCGACCACAATCCGAGTGGTTTGGGGATTAAACTGGGCCACCCGGACCGCCTGAATGGCTCCGCGCCCCGCCTGACTCGCCATCGGCTGCCCAAAGATCACCCCTGGGAGATCGATCACCAGACGGGTGGGGTTGGCAATGAGTTGCGCCGTGGGTTGCACCCCACCATTGGTGGTGAACTCCAACTGATTCCGGTTGGCATCAAATCGCCAAGTTCGGAGTTGGGCCGCTTCAGCCACTGTAGAGAATAAGAGCGCACCCAATAGCGTGGGCAGCAACCAGTAAGCTCGCACAGTTGTATTACCTCGTCGTGAACCTGATCCGAACGGTAGCGTTATTGACCTACCCTTAACTTCCAGGGTTCCCAGCCTACCCACCCGCGATAAGCGCAACAGGAATGTACGCAAGGTCCCCCCTACGCTCCGGAGCGATTAGCGAAACTGCATCTTAGGACAGCATTGGCCCCTTTGCCTAGGGGGATCACCCCGGCATCCTGGAAACCCTTGCCCCATCTGCTTGTCCAACCTTAAGGTCGGGAACGGGGATACCGATCCATCAGCGCGCGGACCTGCTCCGCATGGTAGGAACTACGGGTGAGGGGAGAGGCCACCACCTGCAAAAAGCCCATTGCTTCCCCCTGCTGCTGCCAATGGGTAAACTGGTCCGGCGGCACAAAGCTGTGGACGGCTAAGTGTTGCGGGCTGGGCTGGAGATATTGCCCGATCGTCAAAATATCGCAATCCACCGCCCGCAGATCTTGCATCACGGCTAGGACTTCTGCCTCAGTTTCTCCTAACCCGGCCATCAGGCCCGATTTCGTATAGAGCCAGGGAGCCTTGGCCTTGGACTGACGCAACAGTTCCAGACTGCGATCGTAGTTGCCCTGGGGCCGGACCCGCCGGTAGAGCCGGGGAACGGTTTCCGTATTGTGGTTGAGGACCTCTGGTGCAGCCGCAAGAATTTGGTCGAGGGCTGTCCAATTGCCACAGAGATCGGGAATTAAAACCTCGATCGTTGTTCCCGGTGAGACCGATCGCACGGCCTCAATGCAACGCACAAACTGGCTCGCTCCGCCATCGGCCAAATCATCCCGATTGACGGCGGTGATGACCACATGATTGAGGCGCAGACGGCGCACCGCTTCCGCCAGACGATCGGGTTCCGTCGGATCAAGGCCCCTGGGGGTTTTGTCAAAGTCAATATCACAGTAGGGGCAGGCACGGGTGCAGGCGGGTCCCATGATCAAAAAGGTCGCCGTCCCGTGATGGAAGCACTCGCCAATATTGGGGCAAGAGGCTTCTTCACAGACCGTATTCAGGGCGAGATCCCGCAGGATGTCCTTAACGCTGCCCACCCGCTGCCATTGTGGGGCCTTAACCCGTAGCCATTCTGGTTTTGTAATCACGCGATCGCTATCTTTGCACAGGGATACTGGATGCAGTCATCTTAACAAAACCGGCCCCTGCTTCCCGACTGGCGTGCCCGTGCCCTGACCACGACGCAAGGTGTCACGACGAACCTGACAGCCATTTGCCGGGCTGGCTCTCGCCCGCAATGATACCGACGTTACGACGAACCTGCTGACGATACTGGCTGTTGCCTGGGCTAGGGGGCAAGACCGGAGAGGCCAGAGGCCAAAAACCAGAGGCCAAAAACCAGTGAAATCACGACGATGAGTTCTCGGTTGCAGGCGGTCAACCCATCGGCCATGCGCTGGAGCAGGGGTTGGGATGACTTTGGGCGTAACACCCGCATCCCGATCGGCAACCACAGGAAAACTTCCGCCAGGATCACAAACAGGAGAAAGGCGATGGCACTGGCGGGTTGTCCCAACTGGGCTGCCGCGATCGTGGCCAGCGCACTCAGGGTGAACACCCATAATTTGGCGGCAATCAAGGGAAAACCTATCCCAATCCCCAAGGCCTTGGCCGGGGTTGCCTGCTCAATCAAGATCAGCCACTTGGGGGGTGGGGCATCTGGGTCATCGGCTCCCCGCCATTTTTTATAGGCCGTAATCAATAACAGGATACCCAGGACCATTAACAAGGTTGAAACGATCCCATTCTTGCCACTGCCTTCCTGGGCCGCCACCGCTGGTTCCGCTAACACGACACCAAAGATGACCCCCTGCAACAAACGGGTCAGCGTCATCCCGCTCACATAGGCCCCCGCCTTGAGGATGCCCTGGTGCGGGCTTTGCAGCAGTAACAGCCCCACAATGATTTGCACGGGCACGATCGCGCTGCCAATGATATAGGGCAATAGCGAGATAAATAAAGCTTCCATCCCCAACTTTCTCCCCCTCGCCTGAAGACTTGGCGAGTCCCTGTGATTTTAAGGGAGAAAGGGTATTTCCATCTAGGCGGAGAGGGACGCCTTGGCTTGGAGTGCAAGGGTCAGTTGGCGCAGGCCGCGTTGAATGCGACGGCTTACCGTCATCGGACTTACGCCAATCCGCTTGGCCACTTCCTTGCGGGATAGCCCTTGGATAAAAACAAATTCGATCGCGGCGCTGGTTTTAGCCTCTAGCTGGCTCAGGGCACCTTGGATTTGTTGGCGATCTTCTTCTAAGCGTTGCAGCGATTGATAGGCGGGGTCTGGTAGCGTGTCCCCCAAGGTCGTGCAGGAATCTGTTTGTTGGCAAACCGTCGAGTCCAGGCTCAGGGGCAGGCGATTTTGGCTGACTTGCTTCGCTTCCAACCAGTCTTGCAAGGATACCTGAAGGGCCTCTGCAATCTGTTGATCCGAGGGAGCCGTGCCCAATTGTTTCAGGAGTTCTTCCCGTAACCGTTGACCTTCCTTATGGAGTTCCTGCCAACGGCGAGGGACCTTGACGGCGCTGCCCCGATCGCGCAAAAAATGGAGAATTTCACCCCGGATGTAGGGAACCGCAAAGGAACTAAAGGCACACCCTTGGGTTGGATTGAAGCGTTCGATCGCCCGGATAAGACCGATGTAGCCTATTTGCTCTAAATCTTCGTAGGGTTCCGTGCATTGATAGCTAAGGCGATAGGCGACCTTACGGACTAAACCGGCATTCAAGCTAACTAATTGATTGCGGAGGGCAAGGGAAGGCTTCTGATAGTAGGCTAACAGCAGTTCCATCCCACGGGAACGGAGCGTTGATTGAGTTGCCATGATTCGCAGAGATTTCGCAGGTGCAATTTAATTGTGGATCTCACACCTATAAAGGACTAGCGTTGTTTTACGGTATTGTGATCGAGGCGACAGGTCCCCCCTCAGCGGAAATACGCAGGGCTACAACGATGGCTGTGAACAGTATCCATCTGTGGAAGAATTATCCGGATTACGGCTGGGCCTGAGTGCTAAATAAAATCAGCCCTGTCAACCTAATGTAGGGGATGAAAATGTGAGGAAACCTTTAGGCTGTATTGCGTAAAGTTTGATGAAACCATTAGATAGGTAGGATAGAGTCCCAATCATGCCCCTGGGTGAGTTGGCGACTGGCCTGACGCAATCCCAACTGGATTTTAAGGTTGGTTTCTGGGCACGTTTCCCTGCAAACTCATCAAGTTCTGTGAATAGCTAACCACCCACTGTAAACAACTGGGGTCTATGCTAGGGGGCGATGGACTGCACCACCGCCTTGCCAAGACCCACGCTGACCGTGTGCTGCCAGGTGAGATATGCCCCATACTGATCCCTCAAGCCCGTCTTTTCCCCCTACCCCGCCTGAAGGGGCCAGTGCCGCCGCTGCCCCGGCTGATCGTGGTGGCATGCCTGGGGTCTCCCCGCTGCCAGTAGAGGAGGAGGATACCTTCAGCCGGACAGTCCTGGTCCTGGCTGCCTCGGATCTGGAGTGGGTGAAGCCGCTGGCATCCTTGGCGAATGGGCAACCGCTGCCCTCGGTGCTCGCCCTGCCCTCGGTGTTAGGGGCGATCGAACCCCTGGTGGCAATGGTGACCCATCTGCGATCGCCCCAGGGGGACTGGCCGCCGGACCTCCCGCAGACGCCCGTGAACCTCTATCCCTATGTGGTGGATGAGGCATACGAGGCTCTCAATGCCTATCAAGCGATCCTCTCCACACCCCTGGCTGGGGAGGAAACCCCACCCTCGAATTACTGGACGCTCCAGGACCTTGCCCCCCGCTTGCTCTGGGCGATCGCCCGCACTAGTCCCGCTCTGATGAGCCTGCTGAGTGGGGTAACAGCCACCCTACTCACCCCAGCGGGGGAATGGCAGGGGGGATTGTTACGGCTAGTGGTGACCTTAACGGCAACACCAACGCTGGCTGGAGCGGTTCCTTGGACCGTGGATCTGGCGGTGCAACGTCCGCCGCTCCCGGGTGTCGCGCCCGATCGGTGTTTACGCCTGGGTTCTCCCCTTTCTACTGGGTCTGAAGGTACGGCAGGGCAGCTCTTGACCCATGTCCTGACCCTGCTTGAGCAGGATCAGCCCAGACTGGCCACCTGGTTCAAGGGGGTGACGGGGGACTGGTTAATCCCTGGCGCGGCTTGGCGATCGGGGACCCTCATCTTGCAATGTGGCCTCGAATTTATCCCCCTACCCACCCTGGTGGCCGCAGCGGCACGGGGCAATGCGATCGCCCTCACCACCCCAGAGCCAGAGCTAGCTCCCCCCCCAGAGGTTCCCTTAGCGGGTGTTTCTGTTCCCTTGTCCCTGGCTGATCTGAATCGGGAGGACACCCTTGAGGGGGATAGCGACATGGAGGGAGAGACAACCATCTTTTTCCTAGAAGAGGATGAGCGAGTAGAGGCTGAGCGAGTAGAGGCGGCTCAGGAGCCGGGCAGTGTGCCCGATCTGTCCCTAGATCGGAGGGCTGCCCCAACGGCGCCAGGGAACCTGGACGCGATCGCGGAGACGATTGAGCATGAGATGACCGATGAGGTGACCGATGAGGTGACCGATCTGATGCCGCCCTTCCCAGCGACACCCCTGGGGGGTGGGGCAAGCCCCCTAGTGGCCCGTTCTCGCCTTGCCGTCGAGGTTGCGTCCGATCCGGGGGATGAGACATTGCTCACGGCAGCCGCGATGTTTCCCGATCTGCCTGGGATCAGCATGACGATCACGGCAACTGGCCCGATCGCCCGGGTGGGTTGGCCCGTGGCGTCAACGGTTAGCGATCGGCCCGCCCTCTGGCGTGAGGTCTTACTGCAACGACACCTCTTGGCCCAGTTGCCCACCTGGCAAGCCTTGGCCCAAACCCCCGATCGGGCGTTGGCTGATCCCGATCCCCTGCTTCTGGCCCTAATTGAAACTGCTGGCATGATCGGGGCTGATTGGGAACAACCCGGCACCTGGCTGTTTCCTGGCGATCGGGGGCCAACCCAAGCTGCCAGTTGTGCCTTTGGGGATTGGTTATTAGCGCTATTTTGGGCGGTGACCCGAAGTTCCTATACGATCGCGCAACTGGTGGGTGGGGTCTATGCCCAAGTCCTGGCTCCGGAGCAAGGATGGCAAACGGGCACGCTGCGGTGGGTGGTGACGCTGACGATCGCGACCGAGGCGCAGACCTGGCATTGGGATTTGGCCACGCGTCAAGGGTTAACGGCGATTCCCCCCAGTCTCAATCCCCAGGCGATCGTGGGCGTGGAGCGTCTGGCGGCCTACCCCATGCCCATCCCGGCAGGGACGATGCACGCCCAACTGATGGCCCAACTGCGGGCGAATGACCCCCGCTTTATGGCGTGGGAAGCGGGGTTGCCGCTGCGCTGGCAGGCAAGGGAGGGGGCTGATTGGGAACTCGGTCAATGGCACCTCACCAGTAATCTAGAGTTTGTTGCCACGAGCTAGGACCGGATTGCTATTGCTATGTATGTCTATGCGCTATTACGAGCGGATGCGCTGCCGATCGCGTTGCCGCCGGGGTTACAGGCCCCCCTGGCCATCGTGAAGGCCGGACCCTTGGCCGCGATCGTTGAACCAGGATTGACGGCCCAGTTGTTGCCGACGGCGGAAGCGCCGTTAATCCAAGCCGTTTTGCACCACGATCGGGTGTTGTGTGAAATCTTCCAGCAGACGACGATCCTACCCCTACGGTTTGGGCGGTGCTTTGTGGCGGAAGCCAGTTTGCAGCAGTATTTACAGGACCAAGCCGAGCCACATTTACAGCAGTTAGCTGCCCTGGCAGGGCTGGCAGAATACGTGATTAAGTTGGCGCCTTTGCTCCTGACTGCACCCGAACCAGAACCGCCATCCTCAACGGGGGGACGGGCCTATTTTTTAGCGAAAAAGCAGCGTTACCAAACCTTACAACAACAACAAAGTCACCAGCAGGAAGAACGGCAAGCACTGTTAGCCGCGATCGTCCAGAGCTTCCCCGCTGTTCTCCCCGAATCGGCCACCGAGACAGGTTTTAATACGATCTATCTCCTCGCCAGCCGCAATCGTGTCGATTGGCAGGACCCCTGGCAGGCTTGGCAACATCAGTGCCCCCACTGGCAACTAACCTGCCAAGGTCCCTTTCCTCCCTACCATTTTCTCAGTAATTCCCTGACGACATGAGGGTACCGCAGAAAATACCGGTTGTCGCCACTGTGCCCACCCAATTATCAGGAGTTGATGCGGGCGGCTCTGCTGCCCCAAGTAATCCTAAGTAATCGAAATTCCCACGGGGAAATTAAATTTTTCAAAAGTCGCAATAAGGATACGAAATATCAAGTTACTAAGAGACTGTTTTCAAGGGGGGATCGCGGTTAAAACCGCGACTACGAACCGCGACGTTGGGCTGCCCTAAGGGTTGCTTGGCGTTTGTAGTGGCGACTTCAGTCGCCAAAACGGCTAGTTTCTGGACTTTGCAAACACCCTCTAAGGGTTGTCTGAATATGCACAACGATACCTGCTCCTGCTTGAGGATTGTCCGGGGTAGGGTATGGTATTAGTCAAGCGACAGGTAATCAGTTAGTTGAGGCTTGCTCCAGGTCACCTTAAAACTCTGAGGAAGGCGTGTGAAGAGTTCTTGTAACAGACGGTATCCCCAGGCAGCGAGTCGGCGATCGCCGGGTATCTTCCCCGGCAACGCGTTACGGTTATCACTGATGACGCTGGGAGGATTCCTGCCAATTGTGGGGAGTGGGCCTAGCTGGGCGGCGCTGCCGAACCCTACCGTCCCGGAACCCTGGCTAACGGATAGCCCTGATGCTGCATCGTTAATCGTGACCCCAGTTGTACCCCCTTCACGGCTTTCCCCATTGGTTTCTGGGGGGATTGCCCCCCCCACCGACTTGGCCGTGACAGAACGCCGCCATCCTTCATCCCATCGCTTGGCCCAGGACACCCGATCGCTGCCCAGCACCCTCCCCAACCCGGTTCCCCCAGCGCCGCCTGAATTTCCGCCGGCGGTGATACCTGCGCCCCAACCCGATCCGTTACAGGTGCCAGACCTACCAACGCCGACACCGGAAACGCCGTCTCCGGATGTTCCCGATACGGTGACCGTCGATCACTTTGCGTTTGAGGGGAATACGGCGTTTAGCGACGCGGAACTGGCGGAAGTTACCCGTCGCTTTACAGGACGCCCCCTAGGGTTTAGTGAACTGTTGCAGGTGGAGGCCCTGGTCACGAAAACCTACACTGATGCGGGGTATATCAACTCTGGGGCAGTGATTCCAGCCGGTCAGACCTTCCCACGGGCGGGGGCGGTGGTGACGGTGCAGGTGATTGAAGGCGGCCTTGAGGCGATCGAGGTGAGGGGGACCCGGCGGTTGCGGCCCGGTTATGTCCGATCGCGCTTGGCGATCGCGACAACGGCACCGTTGAACCGGGAACGGTTACTGGAAGCTTTACAGTTATTGCAATTAAATCCCTTGATTGAGAGTATTTCGGCGGAACTGCAAGCGGGAACCCGCCCGGAAGCCAGTTTACTCAAGGTGCAGGTGAGTGAAGCGGATGCGTTTGCGGTCGATCTGTTTGCCGATAATGGCCGGGTGCCAAGTGTGGGCAGTTTTGAACGAGGGGTGGAACTGCGGCATGGCAATCTCTTGGGCTGGGGCGATGCGCTGGCGCTGACCTATACGAATACGGATGGTAGTAATCAGTATGAGTTTAGCTATGCGCTGCCCGTGAATCCGCGCAATGGGACGGTGCGCCTGTCGGGTAGCCTAACGGATACGGAGGTGATTGAGGAGCCGTTCGATCGCATTGATATTACGGGGGAATCTAAATACCTGGAATTGAGTTTCCGCCAACCGATTATTGAGAAACCCAATCGCGAGTTTGCCCTGGGGATGATCGGGTCGTTCCAGGCAAGTCAGACCTTTTTATTAGGGGAGAAATTTCCCCTGTCGCCCGGAGCCAATGAGGATGGCATTACCCGTGTTACCGCAGTCCGGTTTTTCCAGGATTATTTGTCGCGGCAACCGAGGGCGGTGTTTGCGGCGCGATCGCAGTTCAATCTGGGTTTGGATGCGTTTGGCTCAACGGTGAATGAGGATGCCCCAGATAGTCGCTTTTTTAGCTGGCGAGGACAGGCCCAGTATGTACGCTTGTTGGCTGCGGATACGTTGTTGGTGCTGCGATCGGATGCGCAATTAACGCCGAATTCGTTGGTGCCTTTGGAGCAGATCAGTATTGGCGGTCTCAATAGTGTGCGGGGGTATCGGCAGGATACGTTGCTGACAGATAACGGCGTGTTTACCTCTGCCGAAGTGCGCCTTCCGGTGCTACGGGTGCCGGAGATTAAGGGGATTTTACAAATTGCACCGTTTATTGATTTTGGGGTAGGTTGGAACCATGACCGTGCATTTAAGGTGCAGGGAACTAATACCCTGGTCGGCACGGGGTTAGGGTTAATTTGGCAAATGAGCGATCGCCTGTCGGCTCGGTTGGATTGGGGGATACCTCTGACCGATCGCGAGGATAGCGATCGCACATGGCAGGAGAACGGAATTTACTTTTCGGTTCGGTTGACACCGTTTTAGCGACTGGTCAATCGGCAAGTTAGGAAGCCCGGCTGGAACGCGTTGTTGGAAATGCTCAATGATTCCTAGCGGGGCTGTTAGGCTCAACAATAGGGAGTGTGGGTTGACCGCTGCCACGGCTCGTCAAAAGCAGGCGGTAGCCGCTATCGTGGGGAGCATGGCAGTAAAATCCGGTTTTGAGTTTTTCCACCCTACCTTCTTGCCCCCAGTATGTTTGGTATTTTTCAGCAAAGTAGCCTCCGTATCGAAATTGCCGCCTCCGGAACGGCCATTCGCGACAGCCTCATTCGTCCAGCCCAGTTTCAGCAATGGCTATCCCCCCAACAGTTTTCCGCAGGTCTCCCGGAAACCCTTACCCAAGGTCTCACGTTTACCAGTCATCTGGGGCCGATCGCAGTGCAGCATCAGGTCGATCGCGTGGAGGACACTTGTCTGCGCCTTCTCCTCAGTCAAGGGGTGGATGGGTTCCATGAATGGTACTGGGGAGAGGGTTGGGTACAGTCACGGCTAGAGGGCATTTCGGTCCTGCCTTTAAATCTCGCCCAAACGCTGAATTTACTGCGGCTACGGGCCTACCTCGGTCAGGCTAAGGTGGCATAACCATAACCGCAGTTTTCAAGCTGGCCTGCGGGCATTTGCGAAAATCCAGCGTCCGCACCCGTGCCAGTCTGCTAAAATAGCGGGGTTGTGTTAGCCGAACCTACCCTTGAGTCAAGCTGTAGACTTACCCAGAGTCGATGTTTTCCTTCAGGAACTAGCCGCCATCCAGCAGATGGGTTCCAAACGGATTGCCATTCTTGGGTCACGCCATGTCCCCCTGACCCATCAGCAAATTATCGAGTTGATGAGTTACGCATTGGTACTGGCGGGTAACCAGATTATGACATCGGGGGCCACGGGAACCAACCATGCAGCGATTCGGGGGGCAATGCGGGCCGATCCTAATCTATTGACGGTCATCCTCCCCCAGAGTTTAGAGCGCCAGCCCCGTGAATCGCGGGATCAGTTGGAACAGGTGATTCATCTGGTGGAGAATCCGGATAACGATCACCTCAGTTTGGCCGAAGCCAGTTCCCTCTGCAACCAGGAGATTATTTCCCGCTGCCAACAATTGATTTGCTTTGCGTTCCATGACAGCCACACCCTGCTCTCTACCTGCAAGGTCGCTGAGGAGCAAAGTAAGATCGTGACCTTATTCTATTTCGACTAGCACAGCAGCCTAAATGCGATGATCTGGCTCTAGAGCGCAGGGATGATCGGAATCGCCGGTTTCTACCTGGATGGTGACGTGCTCAATCCCAAAGCGATGCTGTAGGGCATGGCTGGTTTCGGCGAGGAAGCGATCGCCCGGATAGCCCGTCGGGATCACTAAATGCACCGTTAACGCTGTTTGGGTTGTACTCATCGCCCAAATATGCAAATCATGTACCCGCTCCACCTGGGGTAGCTCACCTAGAAACGTGCGCACTGCCAGCGGTTCAATGTGGGTCGGCACCGCATCCAGGGCCAATTTCAAGGCATCCTTGAGGAGATCCCAGGTGCCCCAAACCACCACACCGACAATGATCAGGCTAATCAGCGGGTCAAACCAATACTGCCCCGTGAGCAGAATCGCAATCCCCGCAAGAACCACGCCCAGGGAGACCAGCGCATCCGCCGCCATGTGCAAAAAAGCGCCGCGAATATTGAGATCGCGATCGCGCCCTGCCTGAAACAAGAGCGCCGTCAAGGTATTGATCACCACCCCGACACTGGCAACGGCAATCAAGATACCCCCGGCGATCGGACTCGGTGTCGCCAAGCGATTCACCGCTTCCCAGGTAATCCCCCCCATTGCCAACATTAGCAACAAGGCATTTAGCAAAGCGGCCAGGATCGAAGAGCGGCGAAAACCGTAGGTATACCGCTGGGTCGGCGGCAGATGGGAGAGGTAATTCGCCCCCCAGGCAATCAGCAACCCCAGCACATCACTCAGGTTATGGCCCGCATCCGCCAGCAACGCCAGCGATCCCGTCAGAAAACCGACACCGGCCTCGATCGCCACAAACCCGACATTGAGCAACGTGCCAATCAAAAAGGCGCGGCGGTAGGTCTTGGGGGCTTCCGGCGAGGGATGGGCGTGGGCAAGCCGGTGATCAGGGGAATGGGAATGGGAATGAGCGGCCATTGGGGGGAAGATTCGTCATGACAGGAGGGGTAAAAATAAGGTAACAAAATAGTAGACAAGGGGAGCCGTGAAGACATAACTATCGGCGCGATCGAGGATGCCCCCATGTCCTGGAATTAGCTGTCCGGAATCCTTCACCCCCGCATCCCGCTTCATCATGGATTCCGTCAGATCCCCCAATAAACTGGCAATACCAATCAGGGTGCCCAAGGCTAACCCGACCAGTGCCCATTCCGGCCAGTGAAGATACCAGGCCCCCGCGATCGCCACGCCAATACACCCTAATCCCCCCCAGACCGATCCTTCCACGGTTTTCTTGGGGCTAATGTGGGAGAGTCGGGTACGCCCCACCAGCTTGCCCATCAGGTACGCCCCAATATCCGCCGCCCAAATGCACATAAACGCCAGGAGGGTGACTTTCAAGCCCGTCGGTGCGCTGAGCAGATCTGACCAGTGGCTTGGCCAATAGCCCCCCAGGGGCAGGTTGCTACTCGCCGCGCTCTCCAGCGATCGCAGTCGCACCCAATAACTCGGCAAATAGCCCCCATAGAACAGGCCCAAAATCGACGTGGCAATATCGGCGATCGTCGCCAACTTGGGTTGAAACAACAGGTAAAAGCAAATGAATGTTCCCGCCACGGGCAACACCGCATCCGCTAGGGTCGGTGAGAGGGTAGCCAAAATCAATAACACCTGGCTAACCACCATCGTGGTCTTGGCGGCTGGGGCAATCCCCGTCGCCCGGACCAATTGGAAATATTCCCGCTGGCCCAAAAACACAATCAAACAGAAGCACAGCGTAAAGTACCAACTGCCCGCCACCGTCATGGCGATCGCCAACACGATCGCCACCAGACCACTCACAATGCGCGACCAGGGCATGACAAACTTGGCGGGCGGCGTGAGGGGAGGCGGGGCAGCCGTTGAATTAGGCGGCGGCGGCACGGACGAGAGGGAGGGCATAGGGCGACTCTCCAAGCCTGCTTAAGGGCAGGGATCGATTGGCATAAGCTGAGGTTAAGAAGCCATGAGTTCACTGTGACATATTTTGGGAGTCCCCAACAGTTATTGATAAATGCCCGCATGGGTGAGTGCCCTCAACCCCAAATCCGGATGATGGGGCACGGCTCCTGCCCGTTGTTGTCACCCCCTAACCTAGAGCCATCAAGTCGATCACGAGCATTGCCCTAACACATCCGCGAGATATTCATACTGGGATAGGCGATTGTAAAGCTGGGCCGAAAGGCGAATCAGGCGGGGGTAGGGAGCCTGCCAGGGAATAATCGGTACTTCAATTTTAAAGTCCTGCCAAAGCCGATCGTAGACATCAGCCGGTAAGCGCGACGGTAAGGGCAGCGATACCATTGCCCCCACCAGATCATCAGGAGCCGGTGCGGGGATATCCCAAACCTGACAGAGATAATCCCTAGCCCGCAGGGCCAAGGTGCGATTCCGTTGGTATATCTCAGGCCAGCCTCCCGGTAATAGCGCGGCGATCGCGGCGATCGCCGTGGGCACACAGAGGTAAGGGGTGAAATCAGCCGTGCCGGTCCAGTCAAACTCCAGCCAAAAGCGGGAGCGATCGTGCCGAGGCGAATTCGCACCATGACTGATGATGAGGGGGCGCAGCCAGCGGTGTTGATCGGATTGGGCATAGAGAAAGGCGGCTCCCTTGGGGGCACAGAGCCATTTGTGACAGTTGCCCGTGTAGTAGGTGGCCCCCAGGCTTTGCAGATCCAACGCCACCATCCCTGGTGCATGGGCACCATCGATCAAGGTGGCAATCCCCCGTGCTCGGCAGGCTTGCACTAGGGGCGCGATCGGCAGCACTAGGCCCGTTTGGCTGGTGACGTGATCCAGGAGCACCAACCGGGTTCGGGGGGACAGGTGGTCCAGAACGGCCCCGATCGCCTGCTCAGCCCTCGCGATCGGAAACGGCATCGGTACCACCACGACCTTGGCCCCGCTCCAGGCCGCTGCAAACTCCAGGCTATTACGGCTGGCGTTATATTCGTGATCCGTGGTCAACAATTCATCCCCCGGTCGCAGGCGATCGGGATGGGCCGGATCACACAGCGATCGCAGCACGGTATTAATCCCCGTCGTTGCATTGGGGACAAACACCAGATCCGTCGGTGCCGCCCCCACAAACTGGGCGAGGCTATCCCGTGCTGCGTCGAGTAGGGGTTCAAGATCACGGGCAAAAAATTGCACTGGTTGCTGCTCAATGCGCGATCGCAGGGCCTGCTGTGCGTGTAACACCCCCGTTGGGCAAGCCCCAAATGATCCATGATTCAGGAAGGCGATCGCCGGATCAAGCAACCAATGGCGGGCAAATTCCGGGTCAGGCCGGCCCCGATCGGGTAGCTCAGGCATCTAACTAAGCCAGGGTGAGGGCGATCGTCCCGGCATCGATCAGCAGGAGAAACAGGGTCAACAGCAGAAGAATGCCGTACATCCAGGGTTGGGCCAGGGGGCGAATATCGCGGGTATCGAGGGCAGTGTATTGCTCGATCAGGTGCAGAAATCGGCTGAACCCGGCAATCCGCATGGGCAACAGGTAAGCTTGGCCGTCATGACTCAGAAGATAGTAAACCAGCCCCCCTTGCCCCGTTGTGCGCGGTTTGAGGGCAGCGATCGCCGCCCAGGGCAGAAACCAACCCGGTCGTAACGCCGTTGGTACCCAGGGTGCATAGCTCAGCCGGATACCGTCACCGTCTACCGTGACGCGATCGCTCAGGGCCGCAAGCAGCACTACCCCCCCCAAGATTACCCCCACACTTAACGCCCAGGCGGGGACGGGTGCTTGGGTCATTTGGCTGAGAAAGGGGAGCGGCAGGGTCAGGGCCACATAAAAGCCCAAGAGGGTCAACCGGATCAGGGGCGAGATCCGGAAAACGGCGGGCAAGGGGATGGGACGGGGATTGTGATCGGCGGACGGGTTGGGTTGAGACATGGCTTCTGGGCAGGCATCACGCCTTAACGGAGGTCACGGCCAAAGGGGAACAGGGCCAGGGGGATCAGTTTCCAGTGTTGCAGGGCGAAGGGAATCCCAATGATGCTAATCGCCAGGATCAACGCCCAGAATAGGTGATTCAGGGCTAAGGTCCACCCCCACACCAACACCCAAATAATATTGAGGATCATGTTTACCGTACTGCCCGCCGACTCGGTTCGCACGATATCGCGGCCAAAGGGGAGCAGGGCCGCCACCCCCAGCTTCATCGCCGCTAGCCCAAAGGGAATGCCAATGATGGTTAGGCAAAGGGCCAAGCCGCCGATAATGTAGCCCAGGCCGGTGAGGAAACCGCCAAAAATTAGCCAAATAATGTTGCCCAGTAAGCTCATAATGGTTGCACCTAGGAAGGATTCGTCGGTAAATCGCTGGTCCGCACTGCCAGTTGTTGGGTGCGATCGCCCCGCTGAATTTGCACTTGCAACGTTTGGCCGACCCGGGTATTTTCGACAATCCGTTGGACTTGTTCGGCCTTGGTGACCGGTTGATTCTCAATCCGCAGAATAACATCCCCCCGGCGAATCCCCGCATTAGCCGCCGGACTGTTGGGCATCACCTGCACCACCAGTACCCCTTCTACTTCGGGGAGTAAGACCGTTGTATTGGGATCGCGGTTATTGCGACGGGCCAACTCTGGTGTCAAGTCTCGCATCCCAATGCCCAAATAGGGGTGGGCAATCCGTTCGCCCCGTTCCAACTGGGCCATGATTTGCTTGACGCGATCGATGGGAATCGCAAAGCCAATCCCCATTGCATCGGCGCGAATGGCGGTATTAATCCCAATGACTTCCCCATTTTCGTTGAGTAAGGGGCCACCGGAATTACCGGGGTTGATGGCCGCATCGGTTTGGATAAAGTCAATCCGCTTATCGGGAATGCCCACCTCGGCACTGGAGCGGTTCAGGGTACTGATAATCCCCAGTGTCACGGTATTATCCAACCCCAGGGGATTGCCCACGGCGATCGCCCAATCGCCCACCTGAATTTGGCTGGAACTGCCCAGGGGAGCCACCGGTAACGTTGCCCCTTGGGGATTGATCCGAACCACTGCTAAATCCGTCAGGGGATCGACCCCCCGCACTTGGCCTTCAAAGCTGCGGCCATCCGTCAGCCGCACCGTGACCCGATCGGCGCGATCGACCACATGGGCATTGGTCAACACCAACCCCGATCCATCAACAATGAACCCGGACCCCTGGCCGCGCTGCAACTGCTCACGGGGAATGCGGGAGAAAAACTCCGGTCCAAAAAAGCGTTGGAAAAAGGGATCATCAAAAAACGGATCAAGCTGACGCGTGACCACCCGTTCCGTGTCAATCCGGACCACCGCTGGCCCCACCCGTCGGACTGCCGCTGCCACAAAACTGCCGGGGGCGATCGCGGCTCGTTGGGCTACGGTCACCGGGGCAGATACAACCTCAGGGGGGGTACTGCGGGTCGTTGTTTCAGCGAGCATAGGTGTTGGGCTGGCCAGGGAGGGAAGCATGGGCAGCCAGCCGATCGCCAGTACCAAGCAGATCCCCGCTACCCACAACCGACGAGACGTGCGTTGGGGAAAACGCCAAATCTTGAAGTCGCGCATAGGTAGGTTTCGCAAAATAACGTCGCTATGACTCAGGATACCGATTCGGTCAAGGGCATGACTACACCGGGACACCGAACCCTGCCATCCCAACTACGCTCAAGGTGCAAACATCTCTAATCCCCGCAGCACCCGCAGATCCTGTTCATCCAGTTCGACGGGGGTACCACTCCGGATCAATTCGGCAAAATCTTCGTTGGGCACCATAATACACAGGGCATAGAGGCGATCGCTCCCCGTATTTTCAATCACATGGGTTCCCGTTGGCGGTACCAGGAGACTATCCCCGGCCCGAATGGGGGTTGTTTTGCCATCACAGGTGGCCTGCCCCTCCCCCTTAAGGACAAAAAAGAGTTCCACCGCCAGTTGGTGACGATTGGGTGGCGTTTTACCCCCAACATCAAAAATTTCCACACAGACTGTAAGCGAGACATCCGATTGGCTGGGGTCAAAGACTAGGGCTAACCGATTCGTATCCTGGGGACTAATCCGATAAGCTTGGTAGTCCTGGGGGGACTTGACGATCGGAATCATGCAGCGTTCAGGGCTTAACACTGGGTTTAACACAGGCATCTCCGGCCATAGCTTGCAGAGGACAGCAGCCGACGGGCATCTCCGTTTTCCTAGACTAATGGGTGCAGCCCGAAAAATACAATTGGGGGGATAGACCGTCGTCAGGAATTGTTTATGAACACGCCCCGGCCTGAAAGGCGGGGGCGATCGGGGGCGGAGAAGCGGCGAAGACCGTTACAATTTAAGAGTGAAAACCATGACTACATCACTGGAACTATGACGCCATCATTAGCAAATTTCCTCTGGAGCTTGGTCTGGGGCGCTGCCATCGTAGTGATTCCCGTAACGGTTGCCTTGATTTTCATTAGCCAAAAGGACAAAATCCAACGTTCTTAGTGACCGTTCGCGGCTGGGGGGGACGTTCTTGGGGTGTCTCTGCCCAGCCCGTGAGCCGAGTATGCTGCCAAGCTTAATTTAGGTTGGGTCAAACGCAGTACGATACCCAGGCTGTCCTGATCCGAGGTCTACCTTGAGCCAAAATTTGCGCCCATTCGAGTTCTGCGCCACGCTAAAGTCTGCACCGAATCTATAGAGAGTTACGATGGTCAATCTTGGGCTGAATCCAGCCAGTATCCTTGGTATTGCACTCGCAGCGGCTGGGCTGGGGCTGTATGTGTTACGCTCCTTTCGCCCGGAACTCTCGCGGGATCACGACATTTTCTTCGCAGCGGTCGGGTTGGTCAGCGGCCTCATCCTGTTGTTCCAGGGCTGGCGGCTGGACCCCATTCTCCAGTTTGGGCAGTTTTTGGTGGCGGGATCGGCCATCTTTTTTGCGGTGGAAAGTATTCGCCTGCGCGGGGTGGCGACGGAACAGGCTAAGCGTAATACCCCGATCGTGGATGAGGAGCGGCCCGTCAGTCGGGTGTACCGGGCCGAGTTGGATGATTTAGTTTCGTTTGAGCAACGATCGACCACCCGTCGCATTCGGGGAAGTCGGGATAGCCGTCCGAATGAACGTTATGACGACTATTGGGATGATGACTACAGCGACGATCGCCCCGCCCCGCGATCGCGCCATGCTGGCGACAGCGCTCCTCCCCGTCGTAGTGACGATGACTGGGACAGTGAACCTAGTCCTCGACCGCGTAAGCGTCGCCCCAGTCGCCCCAATGAGGCCCCTGGTACCATGACCAGCGATCGTCGGGAGTCACCGGCTGGGCCACGGGATTACCGAGAATCGCCCCCCCGCCGTCGCCCCCCCAC
This sequence comes from Trichothermofontia sp., assembly GCF_053493415.1. Lineage (NCBI taxonomy): Bacteria > Bacillati > Cyanobacteriota > Cyanophyceae > Leptolyngbyales > Trichocoleusaceae > Trichothermofontia > Trichothermofontia sp. The sequence continues at coordinate 17,554 of NZ_JBRCAD010000205.1, forward strand.
CGAGGAGGCCAGTGGGCCTGTCCGAACTGAGGCTAGATCCATCGATGCCCCGCCGCCCCGCCGGAAGCGCAAGCGGCCCGCCAGTAATGAGGCCCCGTCGCCCAATCGGCGATCGGCCCCTCCCCCAGAAGCGGAGATTCCGAGTGCGGATTATGTGGCGTATCAACCGATCGATGCACCCGATCCGGAGGATCGGGACGACGATCATCGCGACGATCGCCCGGAGGCGCGTCCCCAGTCCGATGCGGCCAATGATCGCCGCAATGATTTTGATGACTAGCTGGTTGCCCGCGTCGGCATTGCCTGGGAACCTTGGCGGCAGTGGCCTATCCTAACGACAGGACCTGTTATGTTGAGGCTGGATCAAGTACTCACCCGTTTGCTGGGCTGGGGCTGTCTGGGTTTGCTCACGGCCTGCCTGTCTGGCAACCAGAATTTGGGACCCGTTGCCCTCAACAGCCGGACTACGGATGAGCAGCCAGCCCTGAGTGGCGATGGTCGCTATTTGGCCTTTGTCTCCGATCGCAATGGGGGACGGAATATTCTGCTCTACGATCTGCAACAACGCCAATTTATTACCCTGCCCCGCCTGAATCGCCCCGACGCGATTGCTGAAAACCCTAGCCTCAGCCGTACCGCCCGCTATATTGTGTATATTGCCAGCGATCGCGGCAAGCCAGAAGTGGAACTCTACGATCGGGCCACCCAGCGCGTTGAGGTGTTGAGTACTGGCTATCGGGGTTGGGTCCGTAACCCTAGCATTAGCCCCGACGGTCGCTATATTGCCTTTGAAACCAGTCGGCGTGGCCAATGGGACATCGAAGTCTTTGATCGCGGACCGGGCATTGAACTCGATATTGCCCCTGGCACGCCCCCCTGAACCGGCCCTTCGTCATCAACCCCCTGTGTTCTCTGTGCCTCTGTGGTTCCCAAGCGTCATCCGTTAACCCTTACCCTCCTCCTCAGCCTGACCACCCTCCTGGGCGGTTGCACTGGTGCCGGACGGCTACTCAACTTTCCCTTCGACCCCATCGGTGGCCAGAGCCTCAATAGTATGGGGAGTGATCTCAGCCCCGCCGTGAGTGGTCGCTATCTGGTCTTTGCCTCCGATCGCCGGGGGAGCCAGGATATTTACCTGTTTGATCTCACCACCCGTCGCCTGGTCGATGTTCCCGGCCTCAATGCCCTCGATATGCTGGCTTCTGATCCCGCCGTTGCGGAAGGCGGGCAAACGATTGTCTTCACCGGCAGTCGGCAGGGACGTACCGGCATTTATCTCTACGATCGCACCACCCGCCAACTGCGCCTCCTCACCAGTGGTCTGGAGGCTGAGGTGCGCCATCCTAGCATCAGTGCCGATGGGCGCACGATCGCCTTCCAGGCGGCTATCAACGGTCAGTGGGATGTGTTGGTCTACGATCGCAATGGACGCCCCCTACGGGTGGGTGAATTCGGTCCCTGAGTGGAATTTTAGATTTTAGATTTTAGATTTTAGATGGGTTGAATGTTGTGAGATAGGCATCCTGTCTGTCACCCAAACCGGTGAGACGGCTACCCCACATTTCATTGGCAATTGACTGGTGCTAGCGTAAGCCTAACCAGGTGAAAAAGTCCTGGTGGGTGAAAAACTCCAGGATTAAGAGGGCCACAAAGCCAATCATGGCAAAACGTCCATTCAGTTGCTCGGCATAGGCGCTCCAACCAAAGGTGGGGGTCGGGCGGGCAGGGTCGGCGATCGTAGGAACTGGCGCGGGCGTAGTTTCCGGGGTCGAGGTATCTGAAGACATAGGAAATTGCAAGACGGCTAAATACGCTTTAAACCATACGGTATCCAGGGTCCGTTCGTCCCCAGGTTCTTAGTCCGAATCGGCGGCAGTGGTGGCGGTCGGCTCAGGGGATGCCTCGGTCGCTAACCACGCTTCCACGGCTTCAATCAGCGATCGCACGGTTTCTGTTCCTGCGGATGCCTCAAAACTGAAGGGGAATTTACCCCGTACCAGCATCCGCAGGCCCAGGGGACCGAGGCTAGCCAGCCCGCGCCAATCACGGAAGGAATTGCCCACGACCGTAATCCCAAAGCGGCGTTCATCCACCCAACCACCCTGTTTGACCAGTTCGACCAACAGCTTGCGGTGGCGGATGGGACGACTGGCTTGGGCATCCTTCCGGGCCAGAATTGCTCCCTTAATTTTGCCAATTTGATCCATCGGGGCTACGTCCATCGGGCACACCGTATTGCAGTAGTAGCAGCGCGTGCAACCCCAGACCCCTTGGCTACCCTGGTTATAGAGATCTAACCGCTCTTCCGTGCGATCATCCCGGTTGTCGGCCACCAGACGATAGGCCTTCGCGAGGGCATGGGGACCGACAAATTTGGGATTGACTTCCCGCGCATTACACTCGGAATAACAGGCCCCACAGAGGATACAATTACCTACCTGATCTAACTTGGCCCGCTCGGCGGGGGATTGTAGAAACTCGCGATCGTTGTCCGGCGTTGAGAGGGCTACCTGACGAGCCGAAGCACTGACATAGGGATCGACCACGGCGAGGGTGTCCCAAAAACTCTGCATATTGACAACCAAATCTTTAACAACGGGGAGGTTGCCAAGGGGCGCGATCGTAATTTCTGGCCTATCCGGGGAACTGAAACGGGCCAATTCACTGCCCACATTTTCCTTGCAGGCCAGCGCCGATCGACCATTAATGCGCATGGCACAACTGCCACAAATCGTATTCCGACAATTTTTCCGAAACGCCAGGGTACCGTCCTGTTCCCACTTAATCCGGTTCAAACACTCCAAAATCGTGGTGCCCGATTCCACCTCTAATATATAGGTCTGGAAGCTAGGGAGATCCTGGGAAGACTGGCGCTGGATTTTAAAGGAGACTTGCATGGTAAAGGGTTTAACACGGATGGGATACGAGTCTGGAGCATCCCTCTGAATTACGGGTAAAACGAGGGAAATCACCGGCGGTTAAGCCTGAGGGTAACGTCGCTAACCAGGGGATACCCACACACAACCGCCCCGGAGGATAACGGGCGTGTTTAAGGTTCGGGTTTATTGTAACGTACCGTCACTCCCCCAACATTTCCCAGGAACTCGCACTTGCAAGTTTGGGACAAGTGATCGATTTTGGACAAAGTAGGGCTTGAACCGTCAGCTTCTGACCCATTAGCTGGTACCTAAAACACCCGGATTGTCCTGCCAGTTTCACACCGTACCCCACTTTCTTCCGGACAATGACCGTAGCCCGGGGGGGGATTGTCCAGCCTGATCGTTATTATCAGCCCGATCGCACCAAGCAATCGATCCCCTCCCACGATCGGAACGGTTCGCTCAGCAAGTAATCGCTCATCATTCTAGGGAAAAATCTTAAGTCAATCCTAGAAAACTTATCAAAAAAACTTGCCAATTTTTAGGATTTTAAGGCTAATATTCTTATATAGAGTTGCCAATTAGGCAAAAACAATCGTCCTAGCGGGAGGAAACTTTGTAAAATTATGGCTGAAACTGCAACGGCTCCACTCACAGGGAAGGCGCTACTTCAAAAGGTTAAAGAACTCTCAGACCTCTCGGTACGGGAAAAGGCAAAGCGCTGTGGCTACTACACGGTCTCCAAGAGCAATCAGACGCGTGTCAATGTGGCGGACTTTTATAGCGCCCTGCTAGAGGCACGGGGGATTGAACTTGATCCTGAAGGTTCTAAGGATGGTCGGGGACGGGAACCGACCTATCGCGTGAGTGTGCACAAGAATGGTCAAATCGTGATTGGTGCGACCTATACCCAGTCAATGGGTCTAGAACCTGGAGATGAATTTGAAATCAAGCTGGGTTACAAGCACATCCACTTAATCCAGGTGGGCAATCCCGGTAAGGGTGAGAATGGTGCCAGTGAGGATTAATCTTGATTGACAACCCTCGTGCCTCCCTTGCGGTGGGTCTTGGGTGCGATCGGCTTTGGAATAATTGCTGACTCCAGAGCCGGTAGCTCTTTTGCTGAATTTGACTGAGGTTTTGCCAATGGGATTGGGCCTCACGGCGGCTTGCTGATAGTGGAAATCTAACCGTAGGAAATAAGCTGCGGGGAGTTGGGGGCAAGATGGTTTTGGGTGTTCTCCGTTCCGGTTCGGATTGGGAGCAATTTTGAGACGGGTTGTTTAGGGAAATGATCTTTTTCCCGCATCTATCCCCTAGCTGAACCCAGAGGATGGGTGTTGAGGTCACAACCTGTTTGCCCTGGGGTAGAATACGGGGGTGAAATTGGACGCTGCCCACCGATGGCCATCGCTCTCCAGTCACATTTACTATCTATAAATTGACTGTCGATAAATTAACAGTGGTGTTAAACACCCCCATGACTATGAGTTTGGCGGCGAAACTTACGGGTGTCGTCAACTTTGTGTTAATGCAAATTCCCTGGCCATTGGGGGCTGGCAGTCTACGGATCAGCGTGTTTCTACTGATCTGGCTTTTGGCATGGCTACCGATCGCCCTGATCACGGCCTATTTTGTGCGTTGGCGACCGTTTCAGCCCTTACAAATTTCCCAGAAACTGGCTCTAATCGCGTCGTTATATAGCATTGGTCCCGGCTTGATTTGGCTCATGGTCCAGGCGCAGGGAGGGGATCTGGGGGACTACGGCCTGGTTTGGGGTGGAACCTTGCTCCGGGCGATCGGGATCGGGTTAGGAATTGCCTTGGGCGGTATCGGGTTACTTTATCTCAGCCAGTGGCCCTGGTTGATCTGGCCACCCCCCGCCCCAACAATGCCCCCTAGCCACCCAGAAAAACTCCGCAATTGGCTGTTGCTCCCCGCCCTCATTGGCCTTTGGATTGGGGGTACAGAAGAGTTGATTTTTCGGGGGTTCATCCTTACCGAGTGGCAACAGGATTTTGGCAAGGTGACGGCAGCGATCGTCACCAGTCTGCTGTTTGCCCTAAGTCATTTGGTTTGGCATCCCCGTGCCGCTATCCCCCAACTTCCCGGCCTCTGGCTAATGGGGATAGTCCTTGCGGTCGCCTGCTGGTGCACCAACAGTAGCATTGGCCTTGCCTGGGGCCTTCATGCGGGTTGGGTGTGGGGCCTCAGTAGCCTTGATGCGGCTCAGATCATTCATTACCGGGAGACCGCCCCCGCCTGGGTTATTGGGTACGATCGCCAACCCCTCGCCAGTGCGAGCGGTCTCTTGCTGCTGCTGGTCACCTTGGTAATCCTCTGGCTAAGCCAGTCCTAATGAGGGGTTTACCACTTGCCAACTCTGTTGCAAACCGCCATGCTCGATATCAGTCAGTTGCCCGTGACCCGCGAGATGCTTGGGTTGTGATTGTTGGTAAAGGTCGGACGCAAGCGCTGGCGATGCTATTAAAAGATTATCGCGTGATCGCGGTTCTCGGACTGGGGCAGCCGATCGCTGGGGGCGGGACGAGAGGTTACGGTAGACTGCGAATGGGTGGGTTTAGCGGGTTCTTCTGGTTAGATTAGAGGCCGTTTAAGCTGCGATCGCCCTGTCTATCCTGAGCTATGCCACTCACTGGCATCACAAACGTTAGCGATCAAACACGCATAAGTTTGTATCTCGATGCCATTTACATTCTTGGCAATCGATTCAGCATCAATCTTATGCCTTTTGTGAAGTCTCTGCTTCAGAATCAAAAAAAGATCATAAAGTATCTGAGAATCACGGTTCTTACTGGCCTTAGAAAAAGTAGAAATCTTGACCTTGATTTCACGAATATTTAAGCGCTTGAAGACGCTCCTCATACTGCTTTGACGCTGATCCGGAACAAAGAAGAGCTAAAGCGAAACCAATGGAAAACTGTTGAAGACGGGATAGTCATCCGTGGCGATGTGGCTCAGATGTTTTTGAACAATCTCAGAAAAATTTGATATCATTATACTAATTTAATTTTGATTTTTATGATCTCTAGTTTACACAATTAGAGGCTATTTTTAACAAAATTACTGTCATTCAACACTTCTGGGCCAACAACTATTTCGCTAATTGCAACAACGTACTTTTTATCCATGTCAGCACACTTTCGATATCGGTAACCACTGCTGCTGGTGGCATGGGCGGACGTTGAATCATCACAACGGGGATAGCTAACTCACGGGCAGCGATAATTTTGGCATAGGTGGCTTCACCACCACTGTTCTTACTCACGATCGCCCCAATTTTATACGCCTGCAACAGCGATCGCTCATGCGCCAGTGAAAAGGGTCCCCGTTCTAGCAGCAGTTTGCCGGGGGGGACTGCCGCCGCCGGTAAGGGGGGATCAATCATGCGCATCAGAAACCAGTGGTCGTGAAGGCGGGCGAAGGCTGCGAGTTCTTGCCGTCCGATCGTCAAAAAGATGCGCTGGGCAACTCCTGGCAATACGGTTGCCGCTGCTTCATGGCTGTCTACTTCAATCCAGCGATCGCCCACTGTCCGCTCCCAGGCTGGACGCACCAGCAGCAAATGGGGAATACCCACTGCTGCTGCTGCTGCCGCCGCCTGGAAAGAAATTTGAGCCGCAAAGGGATGGGTTGCATCAACCAGCCCAGCGATCGGCTGTTGTCGCAAGTAGTCCGTGAGACCTGCTACACCGCCAAAGCTGCCAATGCGGGTATCTGCGGAGGGTACGACCGGCTGACGTGTGCGACCAGCCAGCGAGGTGATTACTGCCACGCCGGGGATTTCGGCAATTCGAGCCGCTAATGCAGTCGCATCCCCGGTCCCACCCAGGATGAGTACACGTTTGCGATCGGACATATTACACCCTATGCTTGCCGCAACTCTAACCCTACCGCCATAAGGCGCTAGGCTACAATTTCTTGCTTCGTCCCTGCCAATACAGGGCAACTGTCGCCGTGCGTTAGGAGTGCCCCGCCGCCGCTTCGGGTAAAACGGTAATTAAGGATGTTTTCATCCCTACACGCGATCGTCTTTATTTTTTGACCCCAATGGCACGTTCTGGTTACACCCTGCCTGTTTTCGCTGTCGCCGCTGCTAAAGCCGCCCTAGTTCATCTCCAATCCAATTATCCGGCCCCGCCGCCCTCTGCCACCCTCGCGCTCTTACCCGGTGAAGCAACGATTCCCATTCAGCAGGTTGCCCGCCTAGACCTCAACAGTGCCCTGGCCATCACCATTAGCGATCCTGGTGATAACTTAGACCTGACTCGCCACACCCCGATTTGGGCTTGGGTCAAACTTCTGCCCCGTCAGTCAGAACCGCTTATTCTAGAAGCGGGTGAGGGAATAGGTAGAACAATATCTGGAGAACCAGCCATCTATCGATATGCTCACCGTTTATTTAAGGCAAACCTGCTGCCGTTGATTCCTTCTGATCAAACTATCATTGTCACCATTCTCATGCCTGAAGGTCGCCAACTGGCCCAACGAACGTCGAATGAAGCCTTTGGTATCCTGGAAGGACTGTCACTATTAGGTACGAGCGGCATTTCCCAGCCCCTTTCCGCCGAAGAGCACCTGGAGGATTTACGTCAAATCCTGCAAAAAAACGTGAAATCACATCCGCATTTGGTCTTTTGCATTGGTAGTCATGGCATCCACATTGCCCAACAGATGGGTTTTCCAGAAACCGCCATTGTGCAAACAGGCAACTGGATTGGCGCTTTGCTCGTTGAAGCAGGCTTACGCGGTGCAGAATCCGTTTTATTGCTGGGCTACCAAGGGAAATTAGTCAAGCTGGCCGGGGGCATTTTTAATACCTCTAGTCACCTAGCCGATGCCAAATTAGAAATCATCAGTGCCGCGATCGCTCGAACAGGTGGCAGTCTCGCTGCCATAGAGGCTGTTTTAGCTTGCAAGACAGCAGATGCGGCTTACAAAAAATTAGTCGAACTTGAATTGGCAGATAGGGTTTTTCATGCCTTAGCCACGACCATTTCCCAGAAGGCACAGGCTTATGTGAAACAGTATGGAGATGTCCAGATCACGATCGGTACCCGTTTATTTGACCGTCAGGGGCAGATGATTGCCCAGGATGCGATCGCCACTCAATTGATCGCTGCCTGGACACCAAGTTGATCTATCACGCTCAGTACCATGAGTAGCAGAAAAAACAATTGTGGGTTAGGCATCCTGCCTGCCCCTGAGATAGCAGAAAAAACAATATACTCAGAATACTCAGACGGCTACAGCCGTCCCCTCTCTAATGTATTGTCAAGTTTTGTAAGCAAGGGGCTTAAGCCCCTTGTCTGTACCTCACCAGGTATGGAAGTGCTGTATTCCACGTTCAATTTGTGATCGGTGGCCAATAGCGGGTATGGATTGCGGCCAGCCTAGAAACCCCCCGATTCGCTAAACCCCCCGATTTGCCCAGAGGGGAGATTGCAATTGTACGGCCAGGGGCGCTTCGGTTTGCATGATCAGGCCCGGCAGGGGAACCGCAGGTGGCGCAGGACTGTCGGCGGTTTGCCAGAGAACCCAGCGACTGCCTGCCGGGAGAGTGGTTAGGCTAGCCGGGTTACAGGTGAGCCAGATCAACGGTTGACGCGGCGGTGGCTCGGCCCGAAGGTCCTCCTGGGGATAGGTCGCTGCCAGGACCTCCAACACGCGACGATTGCCCTGCACCAGCCCCGTTGCCGCTGTCCAAATTTTGGCTTGGAGGCTTTGGCGACCCGCGTAGAAGTAAAGCGAGGCGGCCACGATCACCGCTTGCTCAAAGGCATCGTCTTTTTCAGGAGGCGTGTCGATATTGGCGGGGGTGGGGGGTAGGACAGGCCAGGGGATTTGGGTATCGAGGCCAACCAAGACGGCTTGACCACCGGTAAAAACTTCCAGCTCTCGCACCCGCAGATCGCCGTAACGGGCACTGGTGCGCCAGTGGATTAACCGGGTAGGGTCACCCCAGCGGTAGGGACGTAGGGAGCGGGTGAGGCCAGAAACCGCATTTTGCAGACGGGCATCGTTGTTGAGTTGGGGGCTATCGTCCTGGCCAAGGTCATCCACAAGGGGGCAATGGCTGAGGGGCAAAACTTTGGGATAGACGATCGCTTTGGCACGGGCCTGCTGTTCCCGACGGCACCAAAAGAGGCCCAGGGGAGTTGCCGTGCGCAGTTGCAGGGTTTGCCAGCGATAGATGCCGCGTCGGTAGCTAGGGTGGTAGTAGAGCCAGCGATAGGTACTGTGGGCTTCAATGAGTTCGATCGCGATTTTGACCGGCGAACCGAGGACGTAGGGTAATTGATCCTGGACCTGGAGCAGGGTTTTAGCCCGGTCACTCTCATTATGGATGAGGATTTCAATGCTCAGGCGATCGCCCGCACTGATGGGGTCAAGGGGGCGGCGGCTGATGCGGAGTTGACGGAGCGATCGGAGGGGTAGAGCTGCAGCCATCACCAGTAGGGCAAAGCTCACCCCGCTCATAACATAGAGCCAACCAGCCAGGGTATTGGTGGCGGCTCCAAAAAAGAAGATCGCTAGGCCTAAAAGCACTGTCCCGGCATAGGCAGGAGCTACCCAGTGGCGTTCGAGCCAATCCCAAATCCATTTCATGCTGGCGATTTCCCAGTAGGGTTGACTGGCCTTATTGGCCGAATTCGAGACGGGCCTGCTCAACCAGTTCCGGGGTGACGATCGTCAACTCCTGTTCACGGGCCAGTTGCTCAATGCGCTGGCGGGCTTGGGAACGCACAAAGAACGGAATATTTTTCAGCTTAACCTGGGCCGCAGTGGTCCATTGCAGCGTTTCAACCAGATTGGGGTCATACATGGGCATCGCCAGTTCACAGCGTCATATTGGGTATCCTACCGTACATCTTCTCGAACCCGCATCTTGTCCCAGCGGCTAGTAAAACCGGCTCAACTGCACCCGATACCGCTCCTTCTTCGTCACCGCAATGTCGCCCACGCTTAAGCGCCCTTTTCCCCGAATTGCTACCAAATCGCCACTTTTTAGGGGACTACTCGCCTGGGTCACTTCCTTCCAGTTCACCCGCACCTCGCCCGCTGCGATCAACGCGGCCATCTTGCTGCGCGATAGGCCAAACCCCGCTGAGGCGATCGCGTCCAACCGTAAGGATGCCTCCACCGTCGTCAGTTCCTTTTGCCGGGGGGGGGGAACCTTGAGTTCTGCCAATGCGATCGCGTGGGTCTTGACCGGGACCGATCGCACTTGGGTTAGATGCAAAGCCAAAAATTCGGCAATCTCTGGCACCACGATCGCCTGGGCACCCCGTTCCCCCAGCACCAAAATATCGCCCACCTTCTCCCGCACAATCCCGGTGCCAAGCATGGCCCCCAGGAAATCCCGATGGCTGGCCGTGTCAAAGAGAAAATTGCCCGCGATCTCCAGGACGGTCAAGTCTACCTGCTCAGGCGTCAAGGGTAGGTCCGATCGCGCCACAACAACCCGCTGCCGCTCCGCTTGGGGATAGCCCCCCCAGGCCACCAGATGCACCTCCGTCAAAGGGCGAAACCGGTGTTGAATTTCCGCCAATTCCGGGGGCGAAAGGAAGTCACTCGTGACTGGCTCCCAGGTTTTAATCGCCTGCTCCGCCAGATCAATCAGGCGCACCACGGCTTCGCGGTGTTCAACGCCCTTCAGTAAGTTATCTCTGGGTAGCATCGTGACTGTGAACCGTCCCTCCCCAACAGCTACATTCGGTGATTCGGGCTAGCATAATAGCCATATCCTTTAAGCATAGTCGTTGGTGAGAATGGCTGGGACAGCACAGGTGGCGATCGCCATTTTGTACCAGGACGATCGGGTCCTCATGCAACTGCGGGATGACACCCCGGGCATTGTCTACCCCGGCCATTGGGGCTTCTTTGGTGGGCACCTGGAACCGGGGGAAACCCCAGAGACGGCCCTTCGGCGCGAACTGCAAGAAGAAATTGGCTATGTGCCGCCGCACATTTCCCCCTTTGGCCAATACCCTGGTGAATTTGCCCTGCGCCACGTCTTTGCTGCGCCCCTCACCGTTGGGTTGGCGCAATTGGTCCTTGGTGAAGGCTGGGATATGCAACTGCTGCCCCGCGCAGCTATTCAACGGGGTGAGTACTACTCCGAACGCGCGGGGCGCACCTGTCCGATCGGGAAGCCCCACCAGCAAATTTTGCTGGACTTCTGGCAAGCGCGTAGCCACCCCCGTCCCTGATTCCCGCTGCAAGGTCCCCCGACCGAGCCGCTCCCCGTAGCGTTAGTTACAAATTCCTGACAAATGCCCTGTTACCCTGAAAGTCAGTTCACCATAAGGAATTGAGGCTGCTGTGAGAGCAATCCGCGTCCAGGTTGTTGGCGGCAATCCCCACTTGCGATCGTTGCTGGGTTGGCATCTACAGCAAGGGGGGTACAAAGTTTCCCAAGCATCCGGCATCCATCCCGCGAGGGAAGCCTTTCTCACCTTTCAACCAACCCTTGTGATTTTAGATACCGAACTGCCCGATGGCGACGGTTTGGAATTGTGTAGCTGGCTGCGGCGGCACCCGCAAGTATTAATCCTGATGCTTTCCGCCCGCAGTACGGAGGCGGACGTGGTGGCAGGGCTGAAGGCCGGGGCCGATGATTATTTAGCCAAACCCTTTGGCATGCAAGAATTTCTGGCACGGGTGGAAGCGCTAATGCGCCGGAGTCGTTCGATCGTCCCCCCGGCTTCCCTCGACTATGGGGACCTCAAGATCGACTTGGTACAGCGCCGGGTCCGCTATCAGGAGGCCGACATTGATCTGACCCCCCAGGAGTTTAGCCTGCTCTATGTGTTAGCCCAGGCGGAAGGCGTCCCCCTGAGCCGCTCCGAGTTGCTGCGACGGGCTTGGCCCGATGCGATCGATAATCCGCGTACCGTTGACACCCATATCCTGTCCCTGCGGAAAAAGATCGAGGTGGACCCGCGCCAACCCAGTCTTATTCAAACCATTCGTAATGTGGGCTACCGCTTTAACCCTGAAATTTTGCAAGCAAACGAGGATGTTATCCCGGCTACCCCCAATAAGCCCTTGGTGGCGGCCTCCCCGGCAATGCTGGTGGGGGAGCGACGGGTTAGGAGTTAGGCCCGGTCTGTCAATCTCGACCAAACCCTTATAAAATGAAATTAGCGTCAAAATGCCCGTAAAACTTGACTCATCTCCGTGCCTTCTCGGTGGGTTGTTTCTGGGTGTGTGAGCCATCCATTTAACTCTGACTTAGGTTGGCTGGCAAGGTGAAGGCTTGAAGGGTTTGGTGAGAATCCTGACGTGAAACATACTTGTTTAGGACCCCTTTAGGACCCGTGAATCAACTAATGATGGCGTGGGAAATTACCTTTAATCTGGCTGCGATCGCGGCTAAAAAGATAGATATTGTTCCAAAATGCGTTATTCTCTACAGCAAGTTACCCAACTGAGCACCAAGGGTTTGACTGCCATTGTCTTTCCAATTCCCCGCATCACGATCGGGGTCGAGCTTGTACTGATCGAGCGATCTGCTCAGGAGCCGTAAATAATGTTGCACCGTAAACTTTACCAACTCTGTACGGAAGGCCGCGAGGTTTGTATCTTTCTGCGGGATCAGCAGCGTTGGTTAGAGCGGGTTCGTATCCTGGACATTGAAGGTGACCTTGTCACCCTGCGCTATGAAACGGAGGAGGAAGACGAAGTCTGCTCCTGGGAGGAGATGGTGCGTCTGGAAAGTATCGGCGCAGTGACCCAAAAGCTGGCCTCGGTTCCCCGTGGCGATGTGGAACCCCTGGTTTCGGAGGATTGCCCCGAAGCCGAACAACTGCCCGATCGCCGTCCGAACCCCAACCTGGACTAGGGAATCCCAGGGGTGTCGATATCCCCCGGTAGGGACGGGTTACGCCAGGGGAAGGCCCAGGACAAGGGAGACCCCCTCCTGGAGGGGCGGGTTACGCCCAAGGTTCATCGGTACTGACAATACTTTGTAAACCCGCCCATTGAGGCCCCCCATCCTTGCCAACTTGTCAACACCCTTGTGATCTTGTTTTTTCCCTGATTGGCGATCCGGTTGGCGATCGGGAAACTGATGCCGGTAACGTGCCCCCGCGATCGCGATTCGTCGGTTTTTAACAAGGATTAGCCATGAACAGTTCCGATCCCTTTGGTGAACGATCGCTCCAGCGTCTCCAGGGATTCATTTGCCTGATCCCGGTCATTGGCTTTATTCCGGCCCTATGGACCCTGCTGCGCCAACAGGGGGGCAAGGAACCACAAGCGGCCAGTCGTCTGGCGGTCACCCTCACTCTCACTTGGCTATTCGGCTATATACTGCTGGGATTTGGTGCAAATACCACGGAATTTGCCCATCTACCGATGTTATTGACGAGTAGCCTGCTAACATCAGGATACTTTTTAGCCAGTTTTTGGTTAATGGTCCGCCTATGGCGACGGAAACGGCTTTACCTGCCCTGGGTCAGTGAAGCCAGTGATCGATTACCATAGGAGGCGATCGGAGCCAACCTCTGGTCTACACTTTATACCTACGGCTCTGCAAGTGTGAGGAAATCCGTGTCCACGCGCAAACATCCTGTGCCCCCCCCTGCCC
>NZ_JBRCAD010000206.1:0-14590 GCF_053493415.1 Trichothermofontia sp.
GAATTGGGGGGTGCGGCACGGGTTTGACGGTGAGGCGATGCGCCGGGGGCGGTGTGACGCGATTCGCCTGTGGAGGCGCTGCGCGATCGCCCTGTATTTCGTGGTTTAGCCCCGGTCCAATCCGTTGTCGTCGAGGTTTGCCCCGCTTGCCTTGCCAGGTGTTTCGCTTTCTGGAAATCTTCGGTGGCCCCTAATTCAAACCCCAACAGCGAGTTAATAAACCCCCGAAAGGTGTACGCTCTGGCATAGTTGGGATCAAGCCGAATCGCAGCAGTCAGGGCCTCCAGGGCTTCCTCATAACGCCCCGCCTTGACGAGAACGACCCCCCGTTGATACCAAGCCTCAGCCCCACCGGCCTGGGTTGTGACCTGGGTGTGGGTTTGTGGACGGGGGGAAGTCGGCTCTGGCTCAGGGGATTGATAGGTGCGTAGCTGTTCGTAGGCTTCATTAATGACCTTCAGTTTGGCCTCGGCCTGCTTTTGCAGCACAGCATCATGGGGAAAGCGATCGGGGTGCCAAGTGCGGACTAATTGGCGATAGGCGTGCTTGATTTCGGTTAAGGAAGCACCGGGCTGAAGCTCAAGGACAGCGTAGTAGGACCTGATTTGGGTAGTTGACATGGGCTTACGGCAATCATCCAGAAGCAGAACCGTCTTTTCTCAGCATTCCCCCGTTGCGATCGTGGCTATCACCGTTTGTCGCGATCACCTGGAATTTTGCCCGATGCCCACCCCCAACCTGCGTACTGATCAGCAGACAGCCCAATGCCATCAGCATTAACCCGGCGAGGCTCATAATTCGGGAGCCAAACTGATCCGCCAGGATACCGGACCCAACTGACATGATGGCGGTTAACAGGGGAATGGTGATCAACAACAGGCCAATATGTCGCGGTGGGTAGTCCAGGACTAGGCTCAGAAAGAAGGGCAAAATAAACGCAAATCCGGCCACGACCATAAAGACCAGGCTCCGAAACCCTAGGCTCAGGCTAAAGACCCGGTTCTGGAACAAGCTCAGGTTGACTAGGGGGATTGCCAGCCGCCGTTCCCACCAGATGAACAGGCCCAGACCGATCGCCGCCACCAGCAAGAGGGACCAGGCGAAGGGGTGCTGGATTCCCAATTCCTGGATCTCGGTCATCCCCAAGCTCAAGGCAATGAGCATCCCAGCAATCAGGATCGCCCCCACCAAGTCAAAGGGTTGGGAACGCTCCGTATGGGGAGAGGGCGGGACCTTCGTGGCAATAATCAGGGCGGCCAGAACCCCCAGCGGCAGATGGATCAGAAATAGGGGCCGCCATCCGGCAAGCTCAATCAGGCTCCCCGCCAGCAGGGGACCAATGGCCAGCCCCAAGGACAGAATCCCCCCCGCAATACCTAGGGCTTTGCCCCGTTCCGAGGGGGGGAATGCTTCCGTGGTAATGGCAAAACTCAAGGCTGAAATAAACACGCCTCCTAGGGCTTGCAGGGCATGAAACCCAATCAACCACTCTATGGAAGGCGCTAAACCCGATAACAGAGCACCGATCGTGAACAGGACCAGCCCGCCAACATACACTGATTTTTTACCGAGCATATCGCCGAGCCGGGCTGCCCCCAATACCAGGGCGGTGATCACCGACAAGTAGCCCACCACCACCCACTGCACTAGGGTAAAGCTAGTCTTCAGGGCTGTCACCAGGGTCGGCAGGGCCAGGTTAACCATGCTGGTGTCCAGGGTAAACATCAGCACCCCTAGGCCCACGCCGGCGATCGCCCACCATTTCGAGGGAACTGGCCTATCCAAGGTTGACATCCGTTACATTCGTTATTCCTAGTGATCGTAGCCGTTCCTTGAGTTGGGCCAGTTCTAGTTCGGCTTGTTCAGCCCGTTGGCGCTCTTGCTCGGCCCGTTGGCGTTCCTGTTCGGCCCGTTGGCGTTCCTGTTCAGCCCGTTGGCGCGCCTGTTCAGCCCGTTGGCGTTCCTGCTCGGCCCGCTCTTGGCGCGTAGGTACCCAGACGCCCTCCGCGTCATACCACCGCAACCACAGACCCTCTATGCCGTCATACCTCCCCTGCCATACCCCTAACCCCAGTCCTAGCTCCTGAAACCAAAACCGAGGTTCTAGCAGATCAACTGGCTCATAGCAGCCCTGCTGGAGCCGGAACACGCGCAAGTGATTCTCGTAACGGTCAAATACCCCGTAGTAGGGAATTTGCAAAATTTGCTCATACACCTCCCACTTCGTCGGTGGCTGCTGCGATCCCCGCACTGTTCGCCCCAGATCGTCACCCTCTGTTCCTGGCGAAAGTAACTCCAGGACCAGCAACGGCACCACCCGCTCCTGCCAAATCACATAACTCCAGCGTAATTCGTCCTGACGGGTGGCCGGATTCACGCCGACGACAAGGAACCAATCGGGGCGCTTATGCCAGAGGGGGTGTCGCCAATCATAGTAAAGATTGAGATCGGTGCCAAAGAAGAGGGTTTCTGGTCCCACCAGCGGGGACTGACAGGTTTCCCGCAACAACTGTGGCTGGATATCGTGGAACTCGTCCGGCAACCCTGGCTCCTCTGGGTCTTCACTGGGAAGATCGTACATTGTGGGTAGCGCTTCCTGGGGTGGCATGGGTGAATGAGGATCACCCTGCCAACTTGGCAGATAGGGGCCAGACCTGCCCGATCTTGTGGGTAGGGTTTCGTTAGGAGGAGGCTGCGGGGGCTGGGGCATGGCAACGTTCGTTCACCTTGATGTTCTCGCACCTGGGATAGGGTGGCAGTACCCACAGCATCACGCTTTGGGCAGCCAGGAGTTGGGCTAAGAAATCGTGTGATTTACCCTATCAGCCTAGCATTACCAGCATTTAGCCACATAGAAAGACCCCCATCGAGATCCGGCGATCGCGATCGGTTCAGAACGCAGGTTTTATCAATCACTCAGCCTGGGGAATAACTAAGCCTTGTACCGACCTAGGGGGACCGCTTCCTCCCGCTTCATTTCGGTTCGTAGTTTTTCGATCGCTTGCGCCTCAATCTGCCGTACCCGCTCCTTCGATAATTGGAGGTGTTTGCCGATTTCCACAAAGGTTCGTTCAACCCCATCAGACATACCGTAGCGGAGGTTAATGGTCTCCTGCATTCGCTCTGGTAGGCGGCTAACTAACTGATGGGCCAGCTCGCGTCGGGCTTCCTGATCCAACAAATCCCCTGGGGTTGCCTCTTGTGATTCAATTAATTCCATCCACTCCGGACTATCCTCTGCCCCCATTTGCATATTCAACGAAGCTGTGGGGCGGTGATGCAGCAACAGAGCTTGGACCTCATCCGGGCTGGTTTCCATGCCCGCCGCTAATTCAGTCACGGTCGGTGCCCGCCCTAATTCTGCCGTGAGGGATTGGGTGAGGCGCTTGAGCCGATTCAGGTTTTCGTAAACGTGGACGGGTAGGCGGATCAGACGGGGTTGGGTGGCTAGGGAGCGGGCGATCGTTTGCCGAATCCAGGGATAGGCATAGGTAGAAAACCGGAAGCCTTTCGTCGGGTCAAACCGCTCTGCGGCCCGTGCCAACCCCAAACACCCCTCCTGGATCAGATCGGGAAAGTCTACTCCCTGGCGTTGGAAGTGTCTGGCCACCGCAACCACTAAGCGCAAGTTTGATTGAATTAATTGATCGCGGGCACGCTTGCCACGTAGAATAATGTGCTTTTGTTCAGGGCTAGGGCTTGAAACGCTGAGCAAAGGCATCATGGCCTGCACCTGTTGGCCCAGTTCGACTTCTTGATCAGGCGTCAGCAAGGGATATTGACCAATTTCGTATAGGTACTGACTAAGCTGGCCAGCCGTTTGGAGGGGAAAGGGTTGAGGTGAAGCACGATGCATATCAAGCTCCCTGGGACTCATAGGTTAGGGTAGACGCACTGGATGAACACCAAAATTACCTGGTACGGGGGGCTGCTCAGTTAGGGGGGCAGGGGCGGCGATCGCAAACGGCGGGCCTATCTCCTCATTGATTATCTCCTCATCGTTAGGCAACAGCCAGGGGTTAGTCCCTGTGGTGGTGGCACAACGCAAGTTACGAAATCCGAACAGTGGTTCCGTATATTTTCAGGTATACCTTTCTATCCTCAGCGAAGTTGGGCCTCCCAGGTGTGGCTTAAGTCACAAGTCTTGTGTAATTTCCATAAAGACAAGACAAAACTATGAAGTTTGCATGAAGATTGTTCTGATCTGCTGGTCTTGAAGCAATAGTTTTGCCAGGATACTATTGTTAAATTGTGGGATCTTCTGTCGCAAGATAGATCCTCTCCCTTCTTGCTTGTCTCAATGTGATTTTCTGCATAATTTTTTAAGCATATTTTCTGCAAAAAATTCTGCGACAAGGAGGCCATCAGCTAAATTATTTGTATAGTTTTGATAAAAATAGCGATAATTTTTCGACATGAGATTGTTAGCGGCAAAATTTCTCTGAAATAGATGCCCTTTGGATTTGTTTGACAGAAATCCTGAGTATTTTGAAACCAAACACGATCAAACCCATTTCAGAAATTTCAATCCATGTCAATCCAATAATAGATATTCTTCAATTTGTTTGTCATTGGAGTGAAACTGAAGTAGTTTTGGACTCTAGAAGTTTAGTCATGAATTTTTGAATTTGACTATTTTGACTATAAGGAAGCTAAGTTATCTTGTCGTCAAGGGATCTGGAAATTTTTACGGGTTATTGAGTTTGTCTTGAGAAATTTATACAGTCAATTAAACATACAATCAATTAAATCACACCTAGAGGTACTAAAGGCAAGACTCGAACATTCTTATCTAGAGATAAAAAGTCAAATGAAGACTTAATAATATAATTCTTTCCCTTTTGGTCTGACGTGCTAATGATTTCCTCAAATTACGCAACTAATTTTTCAGGTTTTTTTCTCCTATGTCGTATCCAGTAGCGCTAAAATCGCCGCTTGAAGCAGGGTTAACGATTGAATTTTCTCATCCATCAACTCTGAGTCGGGCAAAGCGACTGATGGATATTTCTGGAGCGATAGTTGGATTATTTATCACAATGATATTATTGATTCCGATCGCGATCGCAATTCAAATAGATAATCCTGGTCCTATTTTTTATAGTCAAATTCGTTGTGGTCATCGAGGACGTCCTTTTCGTATGTGGAAATTTCGCTCGATGATCGCTAATGCGGATAAACTCCAACACCTGGTGAATAATCAAGCCAAGGGGAGTATTTTCAAAAATCGCCATGATCCACGAGTTACGCGAGTTGGGCGTTTTTTGCGACGCACAAGCTTAGATGAATTTCCACAGTTTTGGAATGTTCTCAAAGGCGATATGAGTTTAGTGGGGACGCGCCCACCCACCGTTGCTGAGGTGATGAGCTATCAGGTGCATCATTGGCGACGCTTAGAAGTTAAACCAGGAATCACAGGCGAGTGGCAGGTGCGTGGTCGCTCGAAGGTTGAGGATTTTGAAGAAATTGTACAACTTGATTTGCAATACCAAGATCGCTGGTCCCTATTGTACGATCTGAGTTTAGTGCTCCAAACCCTATTTGTTGTGTTTGCTAGGGATGGAGCCTATTGACACTGGAGTTGATTGAAGAGTCACCTTCATGCAGCTAGCGATCGCGGTGCCCATCGCGGTGCCCCATAGCCGTCGTAGAGATGATGATGACCAAGTCCACGGTTGTCTTTAGCCGGGTTATTGCTAGAGTTGAGTAACAGCCCGGATGGTTTGGAAGGAGAGCGGTGGTGTATGCAGCGTTGGGCAATGCGTTCATGGTGGCGACGCGCACAGCGATCGCGGGGTAAATCGCGGGGTAAATCGCGGGGTAAGTTGTATTGGCTGAGCGGGGTGGTGCTAGGAACGGCAATCGGGTGGGGATTGCTCACCGGGGAGGGGCCAGCCAGCCTTGCGGCGGATCGTCGAGCCAAACCGGAACCGGCCCCAACGCCTGATATCTTTTTACCCAACCCCCTGCTCCAGGAAATCTCTGATCCGTTATTACCCCAACCGCCCCGGCCCCTGAATGTTGCGGAGCGCACTCAACTCGTGGCAACCCTAGCGGTCATGGATGCGGAGGCCAATGCCCTGTTAGCAGCGGGGAATGCACCGGCGGCGTTTGAACTGTGGAATCGGGTCCTGCGGTTGCATCGTGCGCTAGGTTCCCTGGAAGAGGTGCGGGCCTTGGGGCGCATTGGCGAAATTGCTTGGCGAGAGACGGAAACAACCCAAGTGCGATGGATTGCCGAACGGTTACAGGCGCTTCAGGAACAGGCGACAAGCTCGCAAAATACGGCGCTGTTGATGGCGATCGGCCAAGCCTATCTGCAAATTCGGGATCAAAAGCTGGCCTTAGGGGTCTATAACCCTCTCTTGGCAGCGTCGCGTCAGCAGCGGAATTTTGCTCAAGAGCAGGCAACGCTGCTAACGATCGCCCGTCTTTATTTGAACTGGTTGGACTATGCCAACGCAGCCAATGCCTATCAGGAATTACTCACCTCAGTGCGTAGCTATCCACCCACAACGCCAAACCCAGAGTTAACGCCGATCGCCCTTCTGCAACAGTTGGCCTATATTTATCAGCAGGATCGTCAATTTCAAGCTGCGATCCCAGTTTTACAGGAATTGATTACCACGGCCCAAGCGCAACAACGCCTCGAACCGATCCCTGGTTGGTTGGTAGAACTGGCGGATAGTCACCAAGCCATTGCCCAACTAGAGGCCGCTGCCCTGCGTTATCAGGATGCCTATACGTTGGCGATCGCCCAGCAGCAATTTGCCCGTGCCAGTGATGCCTTGAACAAGTTAGCACTGCTTTATCAAAGCCAAAACCAACCGGATGCGGCCCTGCAAGTTTACCAAGTGTTACTGGACGTGGGGCAGCGTTCCTATGATTACTATGGCATGATGAATACCTACGATCAGATTGGGCAAATTCAGCTAAATTTGCGAGCCTATTCCCAGGCGATCGGTGCGTTTCAGCAGGGCCTAGCCCTGGCCCAACAACTCAGGTTTCGTGAAGAGTATTTCCATCAAAGACTGCAATCTATCCAACGTGGTACTTCCCAAAGTCAGCATTTGCCTACCCATGCCATGCATCCCTAGATGGGTGGGGATTAACCAATGGCTTCGGTTAGGGTATCCCCTACTGCTGGTTAGTTTAATTGTCCTGCTGTGGTGTTGGCTCAGTCAACCCGTAGGGGCCGCACCGCTGCCCCTAGAGCGAGTCCCATTGACCTTGGAACTGCTCCAGCAACGTCTGAAGCAACCGGTTCGGGTCGAAGGGTATATGGTGATCGATCTTCAGAACTGTGTGATTAATTTGGAGGCCGATAATGCCAGTTTTCGAGATCAGTTTTATGAATTACTGCGATCACGTTTAGCCCAAGCCAGTCCAACGATCGGACTAGATCTGTCGCAGGCGATCATACACGGTGATTTTGATCTGAGCCAACTGAGTATTTATCCCTCGCCCTATGAAGCTGACCGTTTACCCTTGTTTTCGCCGCCGATTCAAGCCCAGCTTCGTTATGATCAACAGCGTTTGAGCCAACTACAACAACTCTCGCGATCGCTCCTCAGTGGGGGGGTGCCCGATAGCAAAACTCGCATTACCGTCTTCCAGGGCCTATTGCGGCTACAGAATACCCAATTCCAGGGAACAACCACGTTTAGCAATATCTTTTTCCTGGGACCAGTTCAGGCCAAGGGGGTGACCTTCCGACAGGATGTCGATGGGGCCGCGACACGCTTTAGCAAGGCTGCCAACTTTATTGGTGCTCACTTTCAAAAAACAGCCCGCTTTCGCAATAGTATTTTCTTTGATCAAGCCCGCTTTAGTCAGGCCCAATTTCAGGGAGAGGTAACCTTTCAGGGCAGTCGTTTTGACGCCACCGCTAGCTTTGACCAAGTAACTTTTCAACAACCCGCTAATTTTAGCCGGGGACAATGGCAAGGGAATGCGGATTTTTCCCAATCCACATGGCAAGCTATTGCTGGCTTGGGGAAGGGAAAATTTATGCGATCGCTGTTTTTTACAAACGCAACCTTGACCCAATCGCTCAACCTCCGGGAAGCCAGCTTTAACCAACCGATTAATCTGCGTGGGGCAACCTTACTGAGTGTAGTTGATTTTAGCGATGCGGACTTTGCACCTTCGGCCTATATCAATGTTTCTAGCCTCAAGTTTGAGTCCGAGAATGCCAAAATTTTAGGTAATGTTGGCCAGATTGGTGCCCGCCTATCGGTTCCCACTCTCCAGGGTAATGAAACCGTCTTAAGAAACTTAGTGCGTAAGTTCCGTCAACTGGAGCAAATTAGCGATGCCAATGCGATCGAATATCTGACCCAATCTTTACGTCTGCAACAGTTAACGCAACAGTTAGGACGGGTGAATCTGAACACAGCCTCACAACAAAAGTTGATCCAGTTAGGCTTTTCACCCCAACAGGCGGAACTAATTGTCCAAACCCGCCAGTCACAACTGTTCCATAGTTTTACAGAACTTCTATCTTTGAAGGGGATTGATCTCGCAACCTATGTCAATGTGCGCGATCGCGTTACCATTGCCTCCCCCCTCACGGTCGGGGATTGGTTCCGCCAAGCCTTTAACTGGATCACCCTGAGTGTTTTGTTGCGATTAAGTGGGTATGGCACTCAGTTTGGGTTAATTTTTGGAGTTGGGATCGTTGCGATCGCCTATTTTGGCTTTTTATTCTGGCTGATCGATCGTGCTCGCCGTTTACATCCAACCCCGATTATCCCTAGTTTTGAGGAAAGTTTATGGACAACGGGGGGAGGAACCGCCCTGCTAATTTGGGGGTTAAGTGCCATTTTCCAAGCCACGGATCACCCCTGGCAAACCCTATTTTGCCTGGGCCTCTTGATTGTTCCAGTCCCTGCCTTGCTGATTGGGGTACTGTACCGGCAAGGACGCCACCACGATTTAATGCATTGTAGTTATTTTAGTGAGGATAGTAGTTTTCGGCAGTTGCGTTTACTCATTGGCCGCCTGCCCGTTATCCCACGCTTCCCCTTTTTCCGCGATCGCTATGCTCCCCTACCCTGGGGCCGACGCTGGAATTGGTTAAACTACTATGATTTCAGTTTGAATAATTTACTTAAATTTGGCTTTAATGATATTCGTTTACGTGATGAACACATGCCCGGTTTAATTACCGCTCTCGCTTGGTATCAGTGGACGCTAGGCTTGTTTTACTTATCACTATTACTCTGGACGCTATCCCGTACCATCCCTGGATTAAACCTGCTAATCTACTTTAAATGATCGTGAAACCCCGAAACATAAGAGGATGTTTTAAAAGGGGGATCGCGGTTAAAACCGCGACTACGAACTTCAGCATTTGGCCGTCCTCAACGTGATTTTGCGTTTGTAGTGGCGACTTTAGTCGCCCAAACGGCTTGTTTCTGGACTTTTCAAACACCCTCTAACAATCCTCGTAGCAGAATTTAATACAGCACTTCCATACCCGGTGAGGTACAGACAAGGGGCTTAAGCCCCTTGTGCGCAAGGCCTGACAGGCTTTCCTGAGAGAGGGAACGGCTGTTTTACTTGTTTATGAGGTCAGCCAGTTAGCGCTCAAAAGGACCGTCATTCCCATAAAGATCACCGCCAGGACCCAAGTAACCCGATTCAGGGTTGTTTCGGCACTTTTAGTACTGGTAAACAGTTGGGCTTGGCCACTAAAGGAACCCAGGCCATCCCCCTTGGGGCTATGCAATAGGACCAGCACAATCAAGCAGGCCGCAGCAATTGCCCAAACAATCTCGACAATTTTGATCACAGTCATGGATTCACTCCGAAGTGTTTACGAAAATGGGGTTCACGTTAAGCGGCGATCGGGATAGCGGGTTTAGAGCGAGGCTTGTACAGGGGTCCGGGCTGGGCGACCCTCGGCTCCATGCCGGGCCTCACTGGGGCGATCGCTCTCGCGGAAACGCCCCTCAAGGGACGGCTTCACCAGTAGGGAACGCCCGGTCATCTCTGGGGGTTGCGGCAACTGCAAAATCTCCAGGATCGTGGGGGCAATATCACACAACTTACCATCCGATCGCAACTCCACCTCGGCCCCATGCCCAGGAATTTTCAGCTTTTCACCCTCCACCAGGATAAAGGGAACCAAGTTAGTGGTATGGGCAGTCCACGGATTCCCCTGCTCATCCCACATCAGTTCCGCATTCCCATGATCGGCGGTAATAAGCGCTGTCCCACTGGCCTGACTCACGCGCTCCAAAACACGCCCAACACAGAGATCCACCGTCTCGATCGCCTGTACTGCCGCGTCATAATTCCCCGTATGCCCCACCATATCGGGGTTAGCGTAGTTGACCACAATTAGGGAATAAATCCCCTTGTCGATCGCCGCCAGTACCCCCTCGGTCACGGGTTCTGCCGACATCGCTGGAGCCTGATCGTAGGTGGAGACCATTGGACTCATAACCAGTTCCCGATCCTCCCCCTCGAAGGGTTCCTCTAAGCCCCCATTAAAGAAATAGGTGACATGGGCGTACTTTTCCGTTTCCGCCGTGCGCAGTTGCTTAAGCTGATGGTGTGCCAAGACTTCCCCCAGAATGTTACTGAGATTTTGGGGTTCAAAGGCCACGGCCACCGGTAGTGTCGGATCGTATTGGGTAAACGTGACAAAGCTGAGGGGGTGGATCAACTCCCGCTCAAAGCCGTCAAACTCCGGAACGGTAAGGGCACTGGTTAATTGACGGGCACGATCGGGCCGGAAGTTAAAGAAGATCACCCCATCGCCCGCCGTGATCGCCCCAGGGGCCACCCGCACAGGCTCAATGAATTCATCCGTAACGCCGGCAGCGTAGGAAGCCCGGAGAATCTCCAACGGGGAGCGGCCATCCACCTCTCCCGCTTGGGTCATGACGCTGTAGGCCCGCTGGGTGCGGTCCCAACGGCGATCGCGGTCCATGCTGTAGTACCGCCCACTGATCGTCACAATGCGGCCAAGGCCAATGCGATCCAGCGCTGTTTGGAGTTTTGCCACCACCGCCTGCCCCTCCGTGGGCTGGGTATCACGGCCATCGGTGATCAGGTGAATACAGACATCGGGCACCTGCTCCGCCTTGGCCATTTCCACCAGGCCAATCAGGTGATCCAGGTGGGAGTGAACCCCGCCATCTGAACACAATCCAATCAAATGCAGGTGAGTGTGGCGTTCACGGACCTCTCGACAAACCTTGACCAAAGCGGGATTTTGCCGAATAGAGCCATCTTCGATCGCGTCCGAAATCCGCACCAATTCCTGGGGCACCACGCGCCCGGCCCCAATATTCAAATGCCCAACTTCCGAGTTACCCATCTGCCCCTCTGGCAACCCCACAGCCTTACCCGATGCCTGCAAGAGGGTTTGGGGATACACTTTCACCAGGCTATCCATGATCGGGGTTTTGGCCGCACGAATCGCATTACCATCTGTCTCTTGGCGGTAGCCCCACCCATCTAAAATGATCAATACCAGTGGTGCAATCGGGGCTTGCATCATAACCAAGGGTGCTCTTTTAGCTGAATTGATTCATCGTCATCATATCATTCCCCCTCGTCAGCGCAATTTCCCTCATTGACCGGGGTAGCCATCGTTGTCTTCGCGTATGCCAGTGGGGCATGGTTTGCTAAGTTAACTATATTTCTAGATGAGCGAAGGTACACCGACCGGGCGGCGTTGGCCCCTAGCAGCGGGCGAGGGGCGTCGCCAAGTTAGTGCAGTCGCTGGTAAGCGGTGTGGCTGGAGACCCATAAATGTCAACCTTGAGGTCAGCAACGACGGTGACCATTCTCGGCGCGGGGGCGTGGGGTTTGGCCTTGGCCGAACTGGCCCGTCGGGCAGGGAATAGGGTGCGGCTATGGTCCCGGCATTTGGGAGAACCGCTGGCCGAGGCGATCGCCGATGCCGATGTGATTGTCTCCGCTGTCTCAATGGCCGGGGTGACCCCAATGGCCACGTGTTTGCACACCCTGTCCCTACCGCCGCACCTGATCCTGGTGAGTGCGACGAAGGGCTTGGACCCAGCGACCACCCGTACCCCCTCCCAGGTGTGGCAGGCGGCTTTACCCGAGCATCCGATCGCAGTTCTGTCGGGGCCTAACCTTTCCCAGGAAATCCAGCAGGGCTTACCAGCCGCAACCGTGGTCGCCAGCCGGGAGCTAGCCATCGCCACACGGGTACAGCAGGTCTTGGCCTCACCCCGTTTCCGGATCTACACCAATACCGACCTTCTGGGGACTGAGCTGGGGGGGACGTTGAAAAATGTTATGGCGATCGCGGCGGGGGTTTGCGATGGGTTGCACCTGGGTACCAATGCCAAATCGGCCCTCCTGACCCGTGCCCTTCCGGAAATGATTCGGATTGGAACCCGTTTGGGAGCCAAAGCCGATACGTTTTTTGGCCTGTCGGGATTAGGGGATTTGCTGGCTACCTGTAATAGCCCCTTGAGCCGCAACTACCAGGTGGGCTATGGTCTAGGCCAAGGCCAACAGTTAGCCGATATTCTTGCCAACCTCAAGGGCACGGCGGAGGGCATTAATACGGCGGCAGTCCTGGTCACGATCGCCGAGCGGGAGCAAATCACCATTCCGGTTGCGTGGGAGGTCTACCGTGTCCTTCAGGGCCGGGTCACCCCCCAAGCCGCCCTAGAGGCCCTGATGGAACGGGCGCTCAAACCGGAAGACCCGCGCTAGCGCGAGACTCCCTGGGAGAGAGGTCTAGCGCAAGACAGGATAGGTTGTTGGCCCATGCCCCGATCGCTGGGCCAGGGCCAGGGCAGGCTTCACCATTGTTTGCATCCGGGCCGCAATCCAGTGGGAAGCATCCGCCCCAAATTCATCCAGGAACTCCTGGTGTACCCAGCTATAGTGTTTTCCCTGGGCGATCGCCATTTGGTTGAGGCTGGCCAAATAGGTTTCATAGTCCCGTTGGGTGGGGACATGGCCAAAAATGGCCCCCTTGGACCAGGAGCGTTTGGGGAGTACCCCAAACGTGTGGCGAAACTGGAGGGCAGCCCAGGTGGGGTCTTGGCCCTGCTGATACCCCCGCTGGCGGAGTTGGCGATAGTGGTGGATTTGCTGCCGGATAGCAGGGGATGCTTCCCGTTCGTACTGGGAAAGAACTTCGACGAGATCAGCCTCGTTAATGACCGTTTTGGCCAGGTTGGGAAATTGGTAGCCACAGGTGGGGCACAGGGGCAGGGCCGCATGGCAGATACCATTACATTGGGGACACTGGCGTTTGGGGATGGGGCTGTCGCAACTGCCGGCCTCACCACGGGTGAGGGTATAGGTATCCAGATCCTCTGGGAACCCCAAGCGCAACAGATTGCCGGCCTGATCCAGAATGGTGCCACAGGTTTTCCCCGGCGCGATCCGCATCACCCGACCAATTTGCTGGTGGTGCAGGGCAAGGCTTTGGGTGGGGCGCAGGAGGAGGCCCACTTCAACTTCCGGGCGATCGAACCCAATGCTAATGACATTGCAACTGGTGAGGACCAGGAGTTGGCCCTGCCCTAGGCGCTCGTACAAGGGCTGGCGATCGGCCACGGGGGTGTCTCCTGATACCATTGCCGCTGGCACCCCGGCGGCCTGAAAGGCGCTGGCGACGTGTTCAGCGTGGAGAATATCGACACAAAAGGCAATGGTGCGTTTGCCGGGGGTAAGGCGCTGCCATTCCTCAACGATGCGTTGAATGAGGGCAGGCTGATCGCAGGCATTTTTCAAGTCTGATTCGGCATAATCCCCCGCGATCGTGCGGACGCCTCCCAGATCAATCTGATCGGCCATTGGCAGGCCAAAGTAGCGCATCGGTGCCAACATGCCCAACCGTTGCAATTCTGCGGGCGTGGGGGCCGCAATCAGCGTATCCAGGTGATCCCCCAGTCCCTCCCGTTTGCTGAGGCGGTAGGGGGTGGCGGTGAAGGCGAGGACAATTGCCTGGGGGTGGGTTTCGTAGCGAATCGTTTGGCCCACCTTGGTAAATAGGGTTTGGTGGGCTTCATCATAAATCACCACATCGGCAGGCCACGATCGCCACCACTGGCGCTTACTCATGGTTTGGATCGAGGCGATCTGCACGGGGGCTTCCCGTTCCTCTGGCCAGCCCGCCTTAATGAAGCCACACTTGGCCGCCAGCCCAAACTGTTGCAGCTTATCGTAGGTTTGCCCCACCAGCACATCCAGATGCACCAGGATTAAAACTCGGCAATTTCCCTGAACAATGTGCTCCGCAATTTGGGCCATGAGGACGGTTTTCCCGGACCCCGTGGGGGCAACGCAGGCGATCTTAGTGGCACCGTTGCGAATGGCTTGGTAGAGTCGATCGAGGAATTCGATTTGATAATCCCGCAGTTGCATAGGGGCGACCCAGAATAGACGCTTCTCACCATCAAAGTCGTTGATGCCGGGTAAGCTCAACGTTGGCTCTATTGTGGCGCAACTTTCCAGAGTCGCAACCGCAGGGTCTGAATCGCCTACTGCCGAGACCGCGATCCCCCTGGAGTCGCAGGGCGGCGGGCGGGACGCTTCCGGCGGCGCGGTGGAGACGGGTCAGGCAGGTAGGTGACCACGGTAGCCC
>NZ_JBRCAD010000207.1:0-67346 GCF_053493415.1 Trichothermofontia sp.
GACAAAGCTGCTTCAAGATCAATTTGACAAGCTTCGGGAATGAGGCTATCATAGAACATCATTTTTTATTTGTTAGAGGACAGAATACTGCATTCTGTCCCTTTTTTCCATCGCTTAACCTAACTTTCAACACTTCTGCAACAAACCCTAGAGGAACAGGTTGAAACGCGAACCCAGGAACTTCAGCAAGCCCTGACCCATATCCAACAAACCCAGGCCCAACTGATCCAGGCTGAGAAAATGTCAAGTCTAGGGCAGTTAGTAGCTGGCGTTGCCCACGAGATTAATAATCCGGTGAATTTTATTCATGGCAACCTTGCCCACGCAGATGAGTATATCCAGGACTTACTAGCCTTGCTAGAACAGTATCGTGCCCAATTTGCAACCCCGCCCCCAGCAATCCAGGCCCAAGAGGAAGCCATTGACCTGCCATTTTTACGCCAGGACTTACCCAAACTGCTCAATTCCATGAAACTTGGAGCCGATCGCATTCGGGATATTGTGGCTTCGTTGCGCAATTTTTCGCGGTTAGATGAAGCAGCCCTTAAGGAGGTGGATATCCATGAAGGGTTGGATAGTACGTTGATGATTTTACAGAACCGCTTGAAAGCCAAGCCCGATCATCCTGCCATCCAAGTAATCAAACACTATGGTCTGCTGCCGCTGGTGGAATGTTATGCGGGCCAGCTTAACCAGGTGTTTATGAATATCCTCACCAATGCGATCGATGCCCTGGATAGTCAAGCGTCATTGCCCACAGCCGAAGCAGACCCGGTGAAAACCATCACCATTCAGACAGCGGTGCTTGATAATACCCACATCGCGATTCATATTGCCGACAATGGGCCAGGGATGACCCCGGAAGTACGGAAACGCCTATTTGATCCCTTTTTCACGACTAAGCCCGTCGGCAAGGGCACCGGCATGGGGATGTCGATTAGCTATCAGATTATTACCGAATACCACGGTGGGAGCTTGGACTGTCTTTCGGAACCTGGACAGGGGGCAGAATTTATCATTAAAATTCCCATTCACCAGGGGCAAGCTTGAGGTGGCCTGCGTCCCAGCAATTGTCCAGGGAACAGATGGCTAGTATCACGTCCAACCTGAGAGGATGTCTTAAAAGGGGGATCGTGGTTAAAACCACGACTACGAACCTCGACGCTTGGCTGTCCTAAGGATTGCTTGGCGTTTGTAGTGGCGACTAAAGTCGCCAAAACGACTTGTTTCTGGACTTGGCAAACACCCGCTTAGGGGAGCGTTAGTGGCAGGGCTGTGTTCACAAGGACAGGAGCCAATCGACGATCGGGCGGGTGATCCAGTTAAAGCCCACGCGGAGTTGGTGTTCCCGACTGGGCAAGCGGTAGAGATAGGCCAGTCGGCGGAGGAGCAGGGCGGGTGGACCGTCAAGCTTGAGTCCCAGGCCCGTGAGGGTAGCATTGTCGATACCCAGGGTGAGCATTTCCCCCAGGGGAAAATAACGGAAAGGGAGTTGGGGACGTTGGTTCAGGTCAGCCCACAGGTTCCAGGCGGCATAGTCGGCCTGTTGGATCGCCACTTGGGCCGTGGTGGGGACAGCTTGGCCATCGGCATTATGACAGGCGGCCAGATCCCCTAGGGCCAGGATTTCAGGATGATCGACGACCTGGAGGGTGGCTTGGGTGACAATTTGGCCGTTCGCAGCGGTTTTGAGTGGGAGGTGTTGCACCACGGCAGGAACGCGGGTACCCACGGTCCACAGCACCAGATCAACGGGTAGGGTATCGGTGGTGTCCTTGTAGGTGAGGGAAATGTCCCCTGGTCCGATCGCCGCCACGCTGGTTTCCAGATCCAGCCAAACCTGGCGATCGCTGAGGGCACGCAGGGCGGCTTCCCGGTTAAATTCCGGCGACGATCGCAGCACGTGTTCGCCTTTTTCAATCAGTCGCAAGCGTCCCCGCTCCCCCAAGCGATCGGCCAACTTACAGGCCAACTCCACCCCACTGTAGCCCGCTCCGACGATCGCCACCCGAATACTGGCCGACTCCCCTGCCTCCAATGCCCGTAATCGTTCCTCCAGGCGGTAGGCATCGGCCAGGGTGCGAAACGGTAACGCATATTCACTAGCCCCAGGCACCCCGGTCAAGGGGGTTTCCCCGCCCAAGGCCAAGACCAGGCGATCGTAGGGGAGGGTGAGGCCCGATTGCAGATGCACCCGCTGGGCATCGAGATTAATGTCCGTCACCGTATCTTGTTGGAAGTGAACCCCCGTCCCCGCCAGCAGTTCACTGAAGGGGGGCGCAATTTCCCAGGTTGCCAGTTCACCCGTCATCAGTTCGTAGAGCAGGGGCAGGAAGACGAAGCGATCGTGCTGATCCACCAGGATAATGTCGGGTTTATGGGTGTCTGTCCAGGGAAACTGGCTTAGACGTAGGGCAGTGTAGAGGCCAGCAAAGCCACCACCCAGGATACAAATGCGGGTCGGATGTTGGGACATGATCAAACGCCAGAGGAAGCCACTTCCCCAAGCTTAGCGAAAGTTGACGCTTTTCTTGGGGGGAGAGGGGAGGAAGGGGGCTAGGGCGAACGGTGGCGACTGGCGATTTTGGCAAGGGCATCCTGAACATTGGGGGGTAACCGACGCAGGATTTTGCCCCGATCGCGATCGACGGCCACCAGGGTGACACGAGCCGTCACGTAGGTGATGGGCAAGGTATCAGGTTCCTCTGGCGGCGGGGATTGGATGCGGTAGTCCCAGTGAATCCGCACACCCTCAATGTCGTTGATGCGGGTTTGGACGATCGCCAACTCTCCCATCAGCAGCGATCGGTGGTAGCGCATTCCCACTTCAACAACGGGCAGGTCACAGCCCATCGCAACCAGATCGCTAAACTCAACCCCGATCGAGCGAAGGCACTCAACCCGCGCCTCCTCCATCCAGGTTAGGTAGGAGCCGTGCCAAACGATGCCGCCATAGTCGGTGTGGTGGGGGTTGGCCCGCACGGGGTATTCAAACCAACTTTCATCGATCGTCGCGAACGCATGGGGTTGGATCGCGCGATCGGCAGCCGGATTAGGAAAAGGCAAACGAGGATCAGACACTTTACAATTCGTTCCAAAACACTACATCTCTTCAAACCCTGGATTCAGGGTGCAAGCGTATCCTGAATATAGGTAAAGAAACTTAGGACGCAAAGGCGAGAACAGCCGCATGGTTAACAAGATTTTAATCACAGTTGCCGGTAGAGGGCTGTGTGAAGAGATGCTTAATATGCTGATGGACATCCCCAGCTTTCAGCAAGCATCGGTGACAGTCCTCCACGTTGTTCCCCCCCAGTTTGGGGCGCGGGGAATGGCCGAACGCCTCGAAGAGGGGGGCAAAATCCTGGCCAAGGCCGTGGAAACCCTCAAGGTAGACCCCAGCAAGATTAACCCGCGCCTGAAGCAAGGCGACCCCAAAATGGTGGTGCTGGAGGTGGCCGATGAGGAAGACTCGGATCTGATCATCATGGGGTCGCGTGCCCTGGGTCGGCTGCAATCGATTCTACAAAACTCGGTGAGCCAGTACGTTTTCCAACTGACCTCGCGCCCGATGTTGCTGATCAAGGACGACATTTACGTGAAGCGCCTGAACCGGGTCCTGGTGGCCGTTGATGGCTCAGTCGCTGCGACCAATTCCTTGAAATATGTCCTTTCTTGGTTGCGGGATATTAAGGGATCGCAGTTGTCGTTGCTCCACGTCAACCCTCCCAGTACGGTGACCAGTACAGACGCTGATCCGGTGTTGACCGCCGCCGTAGCCGAGGCCAAGAAGGCGGGTGTTGAGGCGCGCACATTACTCGCGTCTGGTCGGGCCGGGGAAGTGATCTGCCAAACCGCAGAAGATTTAAATGCGGATATGGTTGTGCTGGGTTCACCCGATCGCCGCCCCTCGATCGCCAAGAGCCTCCCCGACCTCGATCGCCTCTTGGGCGACTCCCTGTCCGACTACGTGCGTGTCCATGCTAACTGCCCTGTGCTATTAGTCCGTGGTACGGACAGCTAGTCAATTCCCTGTGATCTTCTGTGTCTCTGTGATCTCTGTGTCTCTGTGGTTTATTCACCGGTTGGCTTGTTCACCACAAAGGCACGGAGGACACCAAGGGGCACTCAGATCCCCGCTTATCCCCCCAGGCTTTGGACAATTTTCAGTGACTCCTCAATGTGGCCCTGGAAGTTTAGTTGGGAGTTGAAGATATGGCGCACAATGCCATCCTTGTCAATCACATAGGTGACGCGACCGGGGAGTAGACCGAAGGTAGACGGCACCCCAAAGGCTTTCCGGGCCTGGTTGTTGGTGTCACTGAGTAGGGTAAAGGGCAGTTGGTAGCGATCGGCGAATTTTCGATGGGAGGCGGCATCGTCACTGCTCACGCCAATCACCTCGGCCCCCGCTTCCTGGAAAACGGTATAGCTATCTCGAAAACTACAGGCTTCTTTGGTACAGCCCGGTGTATCGTCCTTGGGATAAAAGTACAACACCACGGTCTTTTTGCCTTGAAAATCCTTCAGACTCACGGGGTTGCCCGACGCATCGGGTAAGGTAATATCCGGAGCCTTGTCTCCCACTGCGATCGCCATTGTACTCAGTCCTCTCTGCAATAAACGTGCAATAGCCATAAACGTGTCATAAATGTGCGTGCAACAAACGTGCAATCCAAGGTGATCTGCCCTAACTGGTATCCATGCTCCTACGTCACTGGCGCACAAATTGAACGTGGGGTAGCCGTCTGCGTATCTCGAAGACTCGGCGCTCTCAGGGGCAGGCAGGATGTCGTAATCGGTTCCTGAATGCTGTCCAGGATTTCGAGTAGCCGTTTCGGCGATCTCAGGAGCAGGCAGGATGCCTACCCCACAATTTGTTTTTTGATCGCCGGTAAGTCGCTCTAGGCCCTAGCGGCCACGGCTCCGTTTTCGGCGACCGCTTCTTCCAAGCCAAAGACGCGGCAGAAGACCTTTTGGACCTTGTAGCCAGAGTCGATCGACTCCAGGGGATCTTTGCGTAACCGGTGGCGCAGGGCCAGGGTAATCACCCGGCGGATATCGTCTACGGTCACGGTGGCCCGTCCTTCTAGGGCGGCTAACGCTTTGGCGGCCCGGTTGGTGACAATATCGCCCCGCAGGCCATCCACATCTAGCTCGGAGCAAACTTGGGAGATCTGCACCCGCATCTGGTGCTCGATCGTCACGGAGGGTAGCAAGGCTTGGGCCTGGAGCAATTGTTGTTGCATGGCCTGCTGCTGGGCTTGGTATCGGGCCAAGAAGCCAAGGGGATCGCGATCAAACTCGGAGCGTTGTTCGACGATTTCAACCCGCTTACCGGGATCTTTGACGGTGTGGATTTCGGCGTGCATCCCAAAGCGATCGAGCAATTGGGGCCGCAGTTCACCTTCCTCCGGGTTACCGGAACCGACGAGGACAAAGCGGGCCGGGTGCCGCACGGAAATCCCTTCCCGTTCCACCGTGTTCCATCCCGATGCGGCGGAATCCAGCAGGACATCGACCAGGTGATCATCCAGCAGGTTGACCTCATCCACGTAGAGGATGCCGCGATTCGCCTTGGCCAACAGGCCCGGTTCAAAGGCTTTCACCCCTTCCGAGAGGGCTTTTTCAATGTCGATCGTGCCGCACACCCGGTCTTCCGTCGCCCCTAGGGGCAGGTCCACCATCAAAATGGGTTTGTGGGCGATCGGGAGTTGCTCGCCTCGGCTCAGGCGTTCCCGGACTTCATCACTCATCAAATCCGGGTCGGTGGGATGGCTGTTGAAGGGATCATCCGCAACAACTTCTATTTCCGGCAGCAGGTCGGCGAGGGCGCGAATCGTGGTGGATTTGCCCGTACCGCGATCGCCCATAATCATCACCCCACCGATTTTGGGGTCAATCACGTTCAATAGCAGGGCTAGCTTCATCTCTTCCTGGCCGACAATGGCCGTAAAGGGGAAGACAGCACGACGGGCGGGGGGCGCTTGGACGGTAAGGCTCACAGCGGTTAAGGTCTTAAACTCTAAACAACAATAAATGGCGAACGAATGGCGTAACGAATAGCATTTGATGGTATCGCGTTTCTCATTGTGTCACACTCCGGTAGCATCACCACAAGCATCACCCCAGATGGGTTCCTGCAAGGATCAGAATAGAGGGAGGCGGAGGGGATAATAGTTTAGGTCAATAGATAGTATGGGTTTTCTATGGCTGCCTTTGTAGAGGCTGATTGATGAGTAGAGGCTGATTAAGTGGAGACTGAATCAGTAGAGACGGATGAGTAGAAACTGATGACGGTTCGGAAACCTGTGACGGATTGGCGCTATCTCCCGATCGCCGTTGGGGTGATTGGGGGCAGTTTATTGATGTTCAATCGGCTGTTAACGTCGGAGTTGACCCCTTCCCAATCGCGATCGGATGTGGTGGGGGTGTTGCTGAGTGCCTTGCTGATTCTGACGGGGTTGCTGTGGCAGCAGTTTCAACCGAAGCCGCCGGAGGCCGTGGTGCTAGAGGGGGAAGACGGGTTTGAGTTAGACCCAGGCTTATCGGCAGCCGCCCAACAGGAGTTGGCTTGGGCCTCGGAGCTGTTGCTGAATCAGACACCGACGCGATCGCTGGTGGTGTGGTACGGGGGGCGGGTGATCCTGCGGCGGGGGATTTTAGGACCGCAGGCGGACTGGGTGCCGGGGGCGATCGGGCAGCGGGTGTTGCAAACCCAGCGTCCGGTGTATCTCGTGGATGCCAAGTTATATCCGGGACGGGTGGAGTTTGATGTGTTGCCGCCGAATACCCAGGGGATTATCTGTCAGCCCATTGGCACGGCAGGGGTGTTGCTCCTGGGGGCGAATGCGCCGCGTAGCTATACGAAACAGGAGGAGGCGTGGATTAGCGCGATCGCGGCGAAGTTAGACCAGACCTTGGCAACGGCTCAAGCTTGAGCAATAGTCCTCCGGACGACAGGCATTTTGACTGAATAAAGGTAAATGCAGCCTTCCCATTGGTTCCGTGCGATCGCAGCGGTGGGAAGCGCAGAGAATGACACGGCTTTGATCAGCGTAGAGGGCGTTACAGGTTCGCTGTTAGGGGGACGCATCCATGAAGGTAAAAGAATTACTCCGGCGCTATCGTCGGGGTCAGCGTGATTTTCAGCAGGTGGCCATCCTACGGGCTAACCTCGCTGGTGCATGCCTTGAGTTTATTGATCTCAGTGGGGCGCAGTTGGAGCGGGCTAACTTAGCCCAGGCGCAACTGATCGGGGCGGAGCTGTGGCAAACGAATCTGACGCAGGCAAATTTGCAAGCGGCTAATTTAATTGGTGCGAATTTACAGGGTGCCCAATTATATCGGGCGGATTGTTCGCGAGGAATGCTTTGCGGGGCGGGGTTGAATGCGGCAAACCTGAGCTATGCCACGTTGGATGAAGCGTCCCTGTGTGGGGCAGATTTGCGGACGGTGGACCTGACGGGGGCCAGCCTGAAGGGTACCAACCTGAAGGGGGCGGATCTGCGGGGGGCGATCTTGCAGGCAGCGGACCTAGCGGGGGCTGAGTTGGAGGCGGCGGATTTGACCGATGCGGTTTTACCCAGTGAGGCCGATCGCACCCAACTTCTGGCGCGGGTGCGTAAGCCGTCGATTTACTTACCCTTGTCTTATGATCAAGTGTTGTCAGCTTTACCACCCGTTACAGATGGGGTAGTGGCTACCCAGGTCCCGGCGGCTGAAGCAGCGATCGTGGTGCCGGTCGCTGAACGGGCGATCGCACCGAAGGCTACGGAGGAGTTGGCAATGGAATCGGAGTGGACGACGTTTTTCCAGGCTGAACCCGCCCATTTGTTCCAACCGGGTAACCCGGAAGAGGGTAAGGGCCGGATTCTGCGATCGCTGCTCTTGCGCAAGGGCCATACCCAATTACGCCAGAAGCTTTTGGCGGCTTATCAACAGCGCTGTGTGGTGTCGGGCTGTACGGCAGTGCAAGTGTTGGAGGTGGCCTATATTCTGCCCTATGCAGGGGAGAAGACGAATCATCCGAGCAATTGCCTATTGCTACGCGCCGATCTCCACGTGTTATTTGATTTGCATTTGTTGACGATCGATCCATCTACGTCCCAGGTGCATGTGGCTCCTTGGTTGGGACAGACCATCTACGCCAAGTTGGATGGTTGCAAGGTCCGTTTTCCGCAGGACGCAGATGTTCGGCCCAGTGCAGCAGCGTTGGCCAGCCATTTTGAGGAATGCCAGTGGCGAGATCGGTCCCAGACTCAGGTGTGGCCAGAGGTTTATTCGTTATAACGCAGGGGCGGGGGAACAGGCCAAGTAATTTGAGTATGACCGTCTTAGGAGATCACACATTGAGTGTGGGATGACCGTCTCGGCTGTCTCAGGGGCAGGCAGGATGCTTAACCCACAATGATTTTTCGTTCGCATCGTGTCTCCACAGGAGAATCCCCTGAGTCTACCCCTTGCTTAATGGCACTTCGATTAATCTGGGATGGGGGCAATTGAACTGCCCAAGCCGACGGAATAACGTTGCTTGGGAGCGCAGGCTGGGGATTTCCCCATATGCCCTATCGGTGATTCCCCTCGCCTTGATTGAGATCAACCGACTTAGCCCCCTACAGGAGGCACATCGGTTACGGTACTGCGGACCAGGATGACGGTCGAGGCACTCCGGCGAGCAATCGCGGCGGGGATATTGCCCTTCAATGCCTGTTGCAACAACCCCTCCCGGCTGGCTCCCAGCAAAATGACATCACAATGGTATTGCTGGGTGAGGTCAAGCAGGGTGTCGGCAATGGCCGTGGCCTGAATGGGGAGAGTGTGGATGCTACCGTGGAGGTGGCGCTCCAGGTAATCGGCATCGCGATCGAGTACACGGGTATCCAGGGGTAAGGTCGTTGGCTCAAAAATCTGGCAGAGGCGGATTTCCGGGGCTTCGCTAAAAATTGTCAGGGCGGGTAGGAATTGGATGGCCCGTTGGGCATTGGGACCGCCCGCGAGGGGGACCAGCCAGCGATCGAACGCCAAGGAGAGGGCCGCTTCCTGGAGGGTATTGCCATTGGCTTCGGCTTCCACCATGCGATCGATCAGGTCCTGACTCCACTTCACCACCATCACTTCACAGGCGGTTTGGCGAATCAGTGTATCCACCGTACTGCCGAACACCCGACCGGGGGTGGTACTTTCCCCCTTCCAGCCCGTGAGAATCAGGTCAATATGGCGATCGTGAACGGTTTCCAAAATGGCATGGGCCGCATCATGGGCCACCCGAATTTGGGTATGGACGGGGATTTGCCACGATCGCCCCAACCGAGCCGCCTTTTGCAGTAGCCGACGGGCCGCACTGATATTCACGGCGGTGGCATCCGTCGCCTGACTGCGGGAGATTTTAATCACCTGGAGACATTCCAATTCGTAGTGGCGATCGCGGGCGAGGGCACAGGCCAGTTGCAGCAATAGGGGAGCCGTGTGGGGATTGGCCATCGGCACCAAAATGCGACCTTGCCCCGTGGCGGGGGCGCGGGTTTGGTAAACCACATAAGACGGATCGGGTTGGGGTCCCAGTTGATCGGCTTTGCCGCTGAGTTGGTCCGACTCGGCGCGAATAATATCCCCACGGGTGATAATCCCCACCAACTTGCGCCCCTCGGTGACGGGCAGGCGACTCATCTGGTGGGTATTCAACAGGTGCAAGACATGGCTGAGGGTATCCTGGGGGCTGACCCCGATCGGGTCGGGGGTCATAAATTCGTGCAACCGGAGGGGTTGGGTGGGCGAGGTTGAACCTAGCCGCATTTGCATCAGGTCACTTTGGGTCACGATGCCCACCAGCCTGCCGTTATCAACCACGGGAAAGCCGCGATGGTGCGATCGCGAAAAGGCTTGTTTGACTTCATCCAGGGTCAGTTGGCTGCTCAGGGTTTCCACCCGTTGCTGCATGACATCGGCAGCAGTCAGTTGACTGACAAAGGTATCGAGGTTCTGGCTTTCTTTACTGAGGTCAATACCATTGAGGGCGAGGAGGCGATCGTAGATTGAACCACGAGCAAAGGGTTCCGAGATGAGGTAGGCGACCACCGAGCCGATCATGAGCGGCAGGACCAGATCAAAACTCATGGTCATTTCAAACACGATCACGATCGCCGTAATCGGGCCACGGGTAATCGCACAAAAAAACGCCCCCATCCCAGCGAGGGCGTAGGTGCGGGGGGCCGCCAAGTGTTCGACCCCATCCGCCGCTACCCAGTCCCAAAGGACCAACTGGCCCACCAATGCCTGGGAAGTCACCCCCACCAGTGATCCCAGGGCTGCGCCGAGGACCAAACTCGGTGCGAAGAGTCCCCCCGGTGCCCCAGTCCCCGCCGCCACAATCGTCAGGAGAAATTTCATCACAAAGGCAAGGGCAATCACGAGCCAAGTAGCATTCCCGGTGAGCAGAAAATCTTGCAGCCCCGCATGGTTGTGAAACGCTTCCGGCAATGGCGCCATTAACAGGCCCGTCACTAACCCTGTCGCGGCCAGCCGTAGGGACAACCCTAGAGGAAGAGTGCGCTGGTAAAAACGGCGACTGGTCAGGACACCTTGGTTAAACAACACCCCTAATACCCCCGCCAGGATGCCCAGGATCAGGAAAAATGGTAAATCCTGCACGGAAAAGCGAATATCAATCGCGCCGGAGAGGGTATCGGCCAAATTGCGGCCTAAAATCGGTGCCCGTTGGGTTAAGACAAAGCCCCCGCCCCCCCACACGCGGGAGACCACGGAACCAATAAATGAGGCCAGAATCGCCGTCCCTAAGGTTAACCCCGAAAAGTCCTGGAGTAGCTCTTCGATGACGAATAGGACGCCAGCGATCGGGGCATTAAAGCCCGCCGCCAACCCGGCAGCCGCTCCGGCAGCAATCAACTGGCGACGATACTCTGGTGAGGTTGGAAACCAATGGCTCATCTGGGCCGCCAGTGCCGCTCCAATTTGGACGATCGGTCCCTGCCGTCCCAGGGAAAACCCCGATCCCACCACCAGCATTGTACTCACCAGCTTGACCAGGGCCACTCGCCAATTCAGGGGCATGGGTAACCCGGCCAGGGCCATCTTCACCTGGGGAATGCCACTCCCCTCAGTCTCCGGAGCCAACCAGGCCACCATGATCCCCGCCAGCCACCCGCCACACAGGCCAAAGAGGGGCAGGATCAAGTAGGCAGAAAAGGTATAGGACGTGCGAACCCGCCATAGGCCCAACCAGCCAATACTCTGGCTTAAGAGGACGGCGGCTAATCCCGATACCAACCCAATGAGACAGGCTTCCAAAATGGCAATCCGGCGTGGACGCAGGACGTACCGTAGGGACCGACGCAGGGGGATGAGCCAGGTTGGCATAGCGGGTTAATTAGGAGTTGGGTGGCCGGGGCTGTGCATCTCCCCTGACCTTACAATATTTTTAACTTGCGGTTTTGCAGGAACAGGGAATGCGGCCAGTCTGTAGGCGATGGATTGTGGGGGGACTTCTCACTCCCCTGATTTTGGCCTGTGCAGGACGGCCACCCAAGCTGAGTACGGCAGCGGCTTTAGCGAAAATCAGCTTCGATCTGGCCGAGATTGCCCCCAATGGGCTAGTGGGGCCCCCCGATGGGTTGCGATCGCTCAGCTACGAGTTTTGTGCTCCGGCGACCAAGAGTGTAATCCAGCAGATCCAGGCGATCGATCCCAGCTTGCAAGTCCATCGCCAGTCCCCTGGCCGCATCGGGTGTCGAGGGGATCAGGTATTGGCGATCGGGGCAACTCACCAACCCCGTTGGCGTCGCGTGTTGCTTGACCTAGCCCGGTTACCCTACGTGACACGGATTGACCCCTTCCTGGGGGAGTAGCCCCTGCGGGTAGGTAGCGTGATGAAGATCACAGCACTTAACTTTAAGAATCACTAAGGCCGAGATCACTTCTCACACTGGACTGGGAATGTTGAGTAGAGAATAGTCATAGACGGAAGATTGCCAGTCTATCGGTTGGGTTTAGGGGGAGGGACAACAATGAATGCAATCTCACGCAACACCACCGCCAAAGGGACCCTAGTTACACTCAATACCTGGGAACGTCTGTTGGCCGCTTTGCTCTTGACAGGGATGGTGGTGGTGGCCGCCAATCTGACTGAGATGGAGTTGCAGCCCGGTTGGTTCGACGCGTGGTTTTCCCGGGCCGCGACCCTGGTGGCTGCGTCACGGGGGTGAGGGCTGCGGAGCCAGGCAACCTAGTACAGTAAACATAAAGTTAAACATAAAGTTTCGCAACGTTGGTAGTAACGACTTTAGCCGTTGCCAGCTAAAGCCAGCACTGCGAACGTTGCAGAACTTACTGTTCGAGCTACTCGCTTAACCGCTGTTGGCTTTAGCGTTTGCAGGGCAATCCCCAGGATAATTCTGAGGGCAAGGTACAGGGCAAGGCTGAAGAAAAAAGTTAAATCTTAACAGCACGCCGGGGAATCCTCTGCGACACTAGAAAACCGCAGTCGATCGACAATGGGTTAACTATGAAGCTGGCAGCACGGATTGGCGAAGTCACGCCCTCGGTCACCCTCGCAGTTTCCGCCAAAGCCAAGGCGATGAAGGCGGAGGGGTTGGATGTGTGTAGTTTTAGTGCGGGGGAGCCGGATTTTCCCACGCCGGCCCATGTGGTGGCGGCTGCGAAGGATGCTCTGGATCAGGGGAAGACGCGCTATGGTCCGGCTCCGGGGGAACCGGAATTGCGGGCGGCGATCGCCCGGAAGCTGCAACGGGATAACCAGTTGCCCTACGCGGCTGAGCAGGTGGCGGTGACCTGTGGCGGGAAGCAGTCGCTCTATAACCTGATGATGGCGCTGGTTTCACCGGGGGATGAGGTGATTATCCCGGCTCCCTACTGGCTCAGCTATCCGGAGATGGTGAAGCTGGCGGGGGGAACGCCGGTGATTGTGACGACGACGGCGGCGACGGATTACAAGATTACGGCGGACCAGTTGGCGGCGGCGATTACGCCTGCGACGAAGTTGTTTGTGTTGAATTCGCCCTCGAATCCGACGGGGGTGGTCTATACGCCCGCAGAGGTTAAAGCGCTGGCGGAGGTGATTGTCGATCGCGATATCTTGGTCGTTGCCGATGAGATTTACGAAAAGATTATTTACGATGGGGCGGAACACTTAAGTATCGGGTCGCTGGGGCCGGAGATTTTTGCCCGCACGATTACCAGTAATGGCTTTGCGAAAGCGTATTCGATGACCGGCTGGCGGGTGGGGTATTTGGCGGCACCGCTGGAAATTGTGAAGGCGACGATGACGGTGCAGAGCCACAGTACGTCCCATGTGTGTACGTTTGCCCAGTTTGGCGCGATCGCGGCCCTCGAATCCCCCCAAGATTGCGTGGAAGAGATGCGGCAGGCATTTGCGAAGCGGCGTAAGTTGATGTTGGATGCGTTGAATGCAATTCCAGGGCTGAGTTGTCCGACACCGGGCGGCGCGTTCTATCTGTTCCCCAACATTGAGAAAACGGGGATGTCATCGTTGGCGTTTTGTGAGGCGCTGCTGACGGATTACTATGTGGCAACGGTGCCCGGTGCGGCCTTTGGCGCGGATGGTCATATTCGCCTGTCCTACGCCACGGATGATGCGACGATCCTCAAGGGTATGGAGCGTTTGGAAAAATTTTTGAAGTCGCGATCGTAGGGTTTTAGATCCCAAGGAAAGTACCAAAGTTTATCGGCCATCCGTTGATCCAGTTTGGGTTAATGGGGAGTAGGTTAATGTTCGTTTTGCGATCGTGCGGGCTGGGCAGTGGGTCCACATGGCGCTAGAGGCTGAATAGACTTTCCAGGGGGCTTGAGTCATAATTGTGATAGGAGAAAGTCCGTTTTAGCGTTGTTAGGAGGTAAGTTATGGCTAGAGGCAATGCTAGTCTTGTGGAGAGCAGAGACTTGTTTATAGGTGCGCTAAGATAAAACAAATTTACTAAAGCTTGATTGAAACCGCAAACAGCTAAATTAGGCTTAGGTATCTAGATCAACCTAAGATATTGAGTTTAGAAAGAGGGGTTATGTCAAAGACACTGGTTCTCGAAGACGAAAGGGCTTTCCTTGAACAGATTGTACAAAATATGGAAGAACGCGGGATACCGTGTATTCCCACTCAATCTGCTAAAGAAGCCATTA
This sequence comes from Trichothermofontia sp., assembly GCF_053493415.1. Lineage (NCBI taxonomy): Bacteria > Bacillati > Cyanobacteriota > Cyanophyceae > Leptolyngbyales > Trichocoleusaceae > Trichothermofontia > Trichothermofontia sp. Next base: position 14,170 of record NZ_JBRCAD010000207.1, read on the forward strand.
AGCTTGCCCAAAATCCCGAAATTGATACAGCAATTATTGATCAGATTTTAGAACAAGAGGATGGTGATCTGCAAAAATACCAGGGGGAAGCTGTCGTTCGTAATATACATGAGATTCGACCTGATCTTGCCTCTATTTTCTTTACGAAATCAGGTCGAAAAGATTTGAAAGAACTCCCTGGTGTTATTGAGGTAATTTCTAAACCTGAGCTAAGACAAGATACAGAAGCTACTTTTGATCGACTAACTTCACTTATTAAAATGGTTTCAGAAGGATCGTTGGTTGCGATCGCTAATCTTAAGGATCACGAACAAGAGCAACCGTTAAAAATAGGGACAGAATATGAACTCCAGGCGGGTGTCTTTCATAAGCTGACTGGCAATGATGCGTTGAACCCAGACACCAAATCCTTGGAAATCACTGTGCAAGCACCAGGTATGATAATCATGCCTGACTGGTCTCAGGAGATTAATTTACCTCAACAAGAAAATCCTACCCTGATCAGTTTTCAACTGAAGCCGGAGCAGGTAGGAGACACAACAATTCGTGTTAAGTTTCATCATCAGCTAGATTGGCGGGGAACACTTGAGTTTAAAGTCAAAGTTATTGAAGATATAGTCTGCAAAGCTTAGGCTTCATAAAAATATCAATCAAGCAAGAGCAGGAACTTTAGAAAATATGCAACTAGAAACTTCACTTCCTCGCTTTGAGTATCATAATAACTCGATTGATATTTCCATTGATGTTTCCCTGGATATCTACTTGGGTCCAGGAGAAAAAATTTATCTAGATGTCAAAGCAAATGGTCGAAGAAAAAGGAGAATTGAAACTAATTTAACACAAGCTGCTCTTAATGAAATAAGTCAAGATCTTCGTGAGTGTTTATATCAAGTAGTAAGGAATAATCACGATCAGGCTTCACCGACATCTGAGGAAGTCCAGCAATTAGCAGAGAAAGGTCATCTTGCTTTTAAGAGAATTTTGGTGGATTCTGGAGCATGGGATTTTCTCTCCGGTGTTTTTCGTCCCGGTGATCAAGCAACCATCGCAATCGAATCAGAGTCTTTGTTCCTTCCTTGGGAACTCATATACCCTGCATCTCTAGATAAGCCACTCTCCTATGAAAACTTCTGGGGAATGCGTCATCATATTTATCGAGTTATTACAGCGTCGGGGAGAAGGCCCTGCCTTCCACGGACAATCGAGGTTGATAATTGCCCTAAGTTAGGTTTACTAACCTACCGCGAGTTAGTAGGGGTTAAAACAGGCGAGATTATCTTTCTACATCAATTGAGTCAAGAAGGTAGAATTTCTCTCTTTTGCTTGCGATCTCTGAATCCTGATGAGAGAGAGCAAGAATTTAATGAATTTAGGTGTTTTTGGAATAATAGATTACAGTTAGTGCATTTTGCCTGCCATGCTTGCAATGTTACACCTCGAACTCGCTCCTATATCCGCCTTTCACAGAACTTTGATATCACCCTTTCAGACATTGAACTGTACATACAAGAACTTCAAGATAGACCCTTAATTATTATGAATGCCTGTGACACAGGGAACTCTAATCCTCTCAGTATAGATACTTTTAGTTTTGTTGACACCTTCCTGCGATGTGGAGCCAGAGGTGTGGTTGCGACTGAATGTGAGGTCCCTGATGCTTTTGCTGCCGACTTTGCCCAAGAGTTTTATCAACGCTTCTTATCGGGGAAGCCCTTAGGAGAAAGTGTATTAGAATCACGATTGCATTTTTTGAAACGATATAACAATCCTTCGGGCTTATTGTATTCTTTGTATGCTTATCCATCAACTCAATTAGTTCAAGTAGAGAACACCAATGGATGATGATGTAATTTTAGTTCGTACTTCCGCTGATACTACAGTTAGACGAGGATCTGATGGGCTTAAAGAACTGAAGGTTTCTGAGTTGGCCGAGAATGTTCAAGCTTTCTTGAATCATATAGGGGTCATATTGGAGAAAGCGCCTGAAAAGGTAGGGGAGTTTTCGCTGACAGAGCTTTCGGTATCGGCTGAAATTTCTACTAAAGGGCAACTAATTCTACTGGGGTCTGGTGTGGAGGCAGGGGCGAAGGGGAGTTTAACGTTTAAGTTTCAGCGGCAGGGTTAGGGTAAGGGTATTCATTAGGCTGACAGCCGGTGTTGGCAGGGGGCTGGCGGTGGGCTGGCTCTGGCGTAGATGCGGGTGATGGGTTCGGATTGGATGTTGCCGATCGCCTGTTGGGGGTAGTGGGGATCGGCAAGGAATTCACAGCCACCGAGAACATAGCCATCGGCACTGATGCGGAGGGTGTGCCACCAGTAATCGGGGATTAGCGCTGGCCGTAGGGTAAGGGTAATCCTTGGGTTGAGGGGGATGTCTTGGTACAGGCTACCGTAGAGGTCTTGGCGTAGTTGGGTTGGCTGGAGCCAGCCTTGGGCGATCAGGGGAGATAAGAGGGCTGTGCTATAGGTGGGAATTTCGACCAGAATAGTAACAGCTTGGGGTGGCTGGAGAGCAGCAAGGGTGCGGGTTAGGTGCTGCAAGATCGCTGGCAGGGTATTGGGCTGTAGTTGGGCTGTGGATAGCTTGACAGGGAAGAGGGGGCTGAGGGTAAACCACTGGACCCCTTCGGTTTGGATGAGGTGGGGGACCAAGGTGATGGCAGCTTCCCAGTAGGGTTCGGTGAGAGTGGTGGCCACGATTATCCGCTCAGCAAGAGTGTGCTGGTGGGCGAGCCGGAGGTTGCTGAGGACGCAAGCGTAGGTACCTGCCCCCCGTAACGCATCGTGAATGGGTTGGGGGCCATCGATCGAAATATCCAGGTAGTCAAGGTGGAGAGGGGGGAGGGTATCCAGGTAGTGATGAAGGCTGAGGCCATTGGTGATGCCGCCAAATTTGAGGTCGGGGTATTGCTGGCGCAGGTGGGCGAGGTGGTTGAAGTAGGGAATGGATCGCTGGGGGATGAGGGCATCGCGATCGGCAACACAAATCAAACGGGTGCCCAGGTCTTGGACGAGGCTGGTAGTCGCACGGCACAGGGTCAGAAGGGGGGTGAGCGATCGGTGCATGGGGCCGCTGCGGTATCCTAGGAAGCAATGCTGACATTCGAGGCCGCAGGTGTTGCCAATGCCGATTTCTAGTTGGACGGGACAAGCTCGTTGGGCGAGGTGTTGGGATAGGGCAGCAGGGGTGAGGTGCTGGTGCTGGATGGCCTGCCACAGGCGAACGCGGTCTATCGCATCCCCTTGAGGGTCAGCCGCCGATCGGTATATCCCTGCCTTTGAGCCTGAAATTGGTATAAATTCTACGAGTCTCCTTGCCCAACTAATGGTAGCAGGGATTAGACTTTTAATGATTCCTGCGATCGTGGGGGAAATGCAAGACCAATGACGGCTAATCCTAATTTCGCTGACTACGTGGAGCGCGTTCAAGAAAACTTGGCCGTTCTTTCCCTGACAGATGCGAAGGCTAAAGCTTACCTGATGGAAAGCAAGCCATTAGCAACCTATAACCCACGCCCGATCGCGTTTGAGATTCTCTTTAACGATAGGCCAGAGCCAGGGAAAATCGAAAATGATAGGCCAGAACCAGGGAAAATCGAACGCAAGTTTGATCCGCATGTTTCGGATCGGCTATTTGATCAGGCATCATTGGCCACCTGCCTAGACGATCTGAAGCGTCTCTACCGGAATGCAGAAAAGCTAGGTCTGGATCTGGCCGAGGTTGACTGGTCTGTACCCGCACATATTAAGGATGATGAATACCTTGCCGATAAGGTCAAAAAAAGTATAGAGAATTTAAGTGATTCAATTCGGAAATTAGGTTCTCTGTATGAGCAATTGAAGGATCTGGATTCGACCTCACTGCAAGATGAGGAAAGTCAACCTCCAGAAACCCTGAATAAGCTTCGCGAAGTAAAAAAGATTCTGCGTTATCTCTTAAATCGTTACGAAGTCCAGTATATTCCCACGACTGTGGGTAGCACGGCTTTAATTTATGAAGCCTGGAAGCAGGGAAAGCTGATTCCTCTAGGTAATCCTGAAAAAGATGAGCCAAAGTTTGATCGACTTCTGGCTGGCCTTTTCATTAAGGCAACAGGAAAACAGTATCCCCGTTTACTAGAAGAGATGGCTGAAGATCTGGGCTTAGATAATCCTGAAATCCGCACTATTAATGAACAGAATTTGAGTCACGGCAGGAAGTGGATTGGTTATCCAGAGGGTTGGGAGTGGTTTACCTGTGTAGAATGCTCCCTGGTTCATCGACTTGATTTAACTGATCCGGAAAAGCTTGAATTTCGTTACTTAATTTACTATCCACTCCTGATTGATGATTATTGGTTTGCGGGGGTTGCATTAATCTATTCCGATTTAAATGTTGACCCGGCGGATGGAGATATCCCAGAGGTCTTCAATCGTCGGAAGTATGCCAAGGTTTACAGCACGATTAAATCGGTATCAGATACGCTAAAGATTTCTTTACGAGAAGAAGCGCTCAAGCAGGCCGAGAAGAAACTACGAGCCGGTACTCCTAAAGAGGATGTTTTATTTGAGGTTGTTCGCGATTATTTTGTGTGTTTTAACGTCAGAAAGATTGGCTGTGAAAATAAATCCCATACAAATGTGTATGAGTTATATGCAGATGAACACATCCAAATATTCGGGCCAAATTGGTTAAAAGACTATCCCGAAAAGTTAGCTTTGATTGCACATGAGCTTAATGGCTATAAGGCAGGCGTGCGACAAATTCCCGGCTTGTATAAGCTTGTGGATGATTTAGCTAATGCGATCGCGAAGGAGCAGGCAGAAGCTATTGCAGAAGGTGAAAAACGTCAGTCTCAAAAATTTGCTCACCAGGCTGCTGGCTTAATACAATCAGTTTGGCGTAACCCTAGCGTTCAAACCCTAGACCTTCCCACCAGAGCCAACCTCTGGCACTTGAATACCCTCATTCAGATTTGGGGAAATAACGATCTAGAACCTCAAAAGAAAATTACAGATGTTGATTTTCCAAATTGGCAAGAGGAGTCAATTACTGATGTAATGGAGAATCTTGTAGATTTTAGTCTAGATCATGCCCTTGAACGGGCAACCTTCCCCCGTCCTAACGCACTCCCTGCTGACACAATAGCCCGTAAGCAAGCCTTTGACATCCTTAATACTCCTGAGCCAACTTCTGCGTTGAGACGACGTTTGGGGATAGCTTGTCCACTGTGTGACTGGCCTGATTGGGTAACCTACCGTGGCTTCGTTTTATGCTTCCACCATGCCTTCTGGCAAGCGACCTATCATGGATTTCGGGCATTGTGCGGTGAGTATGATCCCTTGCCTGGGACTCAAAGTGCTTACCTTCAGGTGTGGATAGAGGACAATCAGGCTCGTATCCTAAACGCTGGTGTACCTATAGAGGAAAGTGCTTTACCTCCAGAAACAGGAACATTACCCCGTGATTCTGATTTTTTCAATGATATTAATCAACGCTTGTCAGGTCACTTCAAAGTTGAAGGACCCACTTCACAGGGAACTTACTGGATAACAACAGTTACTAAACTATTTTAGGAAGATTAATCATGAATTCATTGATTCCAGTGGCTATGAATTTAATTCCATATCCGAATGCAGATGATCCAATTGGCTATGTTGAAAGCAGTAAACGAGGTAAAAGAATCATTATTGTAGTCGATGATTTTTATAATTTGCCGGATTGGTATAAAGCTTCTACTACTCCAAGTACGGCTGGTGGATTATTGAAATTGTATAGTGTAACCCGTGACTGGGGGTCCACAAGGGGCATTGGATTCTTCAATCTACCTGATCCCTCTAAATTACAGGAAGATTCTGATAAAATTATTGATTGCATTGATGATTGGCTAAACCGTGTTTGTTTAGATTCATCTAGAACTAGGAAATCTGGATGGTTAGATGAGGATTCTCTTACGCGAGATGATTTTATCTACTATATGTTTATCGATACTTATTTTGGTACGCATTATGTTGTGGGTCACAAGTTTATTGAGCGATGGAAAGAGCGGCAAATTCTACCGAAAGATCGAGAACACATTGCTTATCTCAGCACAGCAGGCGTAGCCCTTGGTTGGGAAGATCCGCATAACCTGCCTATATTTGCCAAGGGAGATATCGATAATACGCTTGCTGGATTACTTCCTGACAAACTGAAAACATGGTTAGGCTTTGAAGCAACTCCATTAGAAATGGTATGGGAAAAAACGGTTGGTTGGTTTAATGACTCTAAAAGTGGTATCGTCCTTCATAATTTCACGCAGGTAAAAGAGAAGTTCTATGATGCATCGTCTAATTCACTGCCATTTGGAAAATACAGGCACGCTATCGAAAATGCCTTAGGCTTCTCATTTCCGGAAGTATGGTGGCAGGATCTAGAAACAGTCAAAAACATCCATGAATCCTTAAAGAGTATTTGTGGCGATGTTTTTTGTGGTAATACCAATCAACCTGGGTGTCGCAATATTTCAGTAGGTGCCACTTACCTTGTCGCCCTCAAAGCCCATTATGATATTTTCAGAAATATTGACCCTTTAGCTAGCGATCCTAATTTTTGGAAGCACGCTGATCACATCACTGCTGCTGTTTTCCCATTGCAAGGAACGAAGCGTGCTAGAGCTTCAGCGATCGCGCTTTATAATTTCTTCTTTCGGATGTTTGAACCGCGTAATGGAGCAAAAGAAGAATCACAGGTTGAAGGAGCTTTCTTTGAAGGCAAAGGTGAAGTCCTTAAAATCTGCCTAAAATGGAGTGCTTCAGAAGGAGCCTCTGATCGGGCTAAAAGTCTAGCTCAACAACTTGAGCAACAGTTTGATAGCAATCAAATTGAGATTTTTGGTTCAGAGCGCCCTGGTCAGATGATTAGTAACACGAGGAACGCGATCGCTGAGCTATGGCGAACAATGGTGTTTAATCGCGATGGTTTTCTTAGCCCTGGCGTTGTGTATATGGAGCGAGATGAAATCATTATTGCGTCCACAGAATACTTGGTCACTAGTTCTAAATACTTCTAAATCTCTAGGAAAGGAGAACCAGAAATGCCAAGCTTAAAAATCATGATTGTTTGTAATGATGATCGTAATGATGCTTGGATCAACCTACTCTCCGAGAGGATTCCAGAGCTTTACATGATCAAAGCTAGGCGATTTCGATACTTCACATTAGATAACCCTAAAGGAAGATCACTCTCTTCTCGCGAGTTGCCTGAATTTGTGGATGCTATTTTGTTCCACTACAGTGACATGAAAATCCTGAAACATATTCCAATTAAGACAAAGTATACTTTTGAATTTAATACCCCTGGTACTCCTCAGAAGCGATCAGATGTGATTCCAATCTATCGTCAAACTCACCCTGACTTTTCTGTCACCTCTAGTGATATTGATGAACTGATTGCCTTCATCTCCGGAGAGCGATCGCAACTCCCCGCAATGTGTGAACCCCCTCATACCCCTGATTTTCTCCCGGCCCTCGCTCTGCTTTGTCAGCAGTACCAAGAATCCACTAGGGTGGATAAGCTACTATCTATCACTAACCAACCTAGATGGTGGCTGGAAAGTTTGGGCTTACTGGAGGAAGGTAGCTTGAATCAAGGTGCTTATCAAAGAGCATTGAAATGCCTGAACGAAGAATGGCTGCGATCGCCATACCCCAACCTTGCACGGAGTAACGTCGATCGCCTACTGGCACAATTAGTCACTGAACAGCCAACCGGCTATGAAATCAATCCCCCCTTTGTCTCTCCTCAAATTGTTGCCGATGCCTATAGAACCCTGCGAGAGATGCTCAGGATCTCTACCGAAGATCAAACCCTCAGGCAACCAGAGGCGGCCTCTGAACCGCCAGAAGCCATCCTGGCGATCGACGGTAGTTTTTTAACCGCTGCCAGTGCCGCCGTTCTTGCCATGCGCCTCAAAGCCCAGCAACCTAACATTAAACGCTTTATTCTTAAACCCGATGCACTTCATGATCGACCCAACCTTCCTCGCCACTCAACCCTACTCCTGACCGAACCTCAAATGGCCCACTTGCCAACCTTGCGCCTACGCGATTTTGCGGGAGCCGTCCTCGTTCTCTCCCTGGATACTTTCCCTATCCTCAAGAAAAAACATCGCGTCCTTCGTTTTGCGCAAGGCTCCCACGATGCCCTCCCGATCCCTTTTTCCCTAAATGCACTTCTCAACACAGCCACCGACCTCGTCCCAATGGAACCCGAAAACCTGCGCTTCTTCCAGAACGAAATGCGGGCCATCAGCCAGATCTATCAACACAAAATTGTCCCCTGTCTACAAAAACTAGGGCAACCCGATCAGCGCAGCGCTGCCCTCCAGGAAGTGGCTAACCTGATTGAAGAACTGCGCACTCAAACCCCTGTCGCCTGCCATACCCCAGTCACAATCGAGGGCAAGCACCTACAAATCCAGCAACACCTGCGTCAAGCACTGGCTAGCCTCCAGGAACAACCAGGATCAACTGCCTGCCTCACCTACCTGAAAGAGGCTTTTAACCAATGGTATCTGCTAGTCCAATCCGCCGTAGGCGAAAATCTGACGCTAGTACAGCAAAGATAAAGTTTCGCAATGTTGGTAGTAACGACTTCAGTCGTTGCAGGCTAAAGCCAACACTACGAACGTTGCAGCACGATCGCTCATGGCACGGGTGGAACAGAAACCACCACCAGCCCCCCATAATCGCGGCATAATTGAATTGATCACAACAATCATGGTGCATCGGTTTAGCCAGTTGAGTCGCACAGAGGTGGAGGCAATGCTAGGGATTACCTTACAAGAAACACGGGTTTACCAGGAAGCCAAAGCAGAAGGTCGCCAGGAAGGCCGCCAGGAAGGTCGCCAAGAAGAAGGGCGATCGCTGATCATCCGCCAACTCACCCGTCCCTTTGGCCAGCTATCGGCGACAGCAACCCAGCAGATCAACCAACTGTCTCTAGAAGAATTGGAAACCTTAGGCGAAGCTTTATTGGATTTCAAGACGATCGCCGATCTGCGGGCGTGGGTAAACAACGATCGCACCCCTCTTAACCCTGGCAGAAAACCTAACTAAAATACTTATCCCATCTTGTGTTCTAGGCCCAGGTAGCGATCGTGACTGACACCCCACGGATTTTGATCCTCGAAGACGATGAGCTATGGTTAGCGCGGCACGAGCGGCGCTTACAGAATGCTGGCTTCGACTGTTATGCTACCCAGGATGCCAAAGAAGCCCTCAAGGCTGCCAAAACTGACCCCACCATTAAATTCATCTTGATCGATGAAAGTCTCTATGTCCCTCCTGGACCCAGCCAAGGCGAAACTGGCGAATTACAGCGTTGGCAGGGACATGGTATCATCCGCGAAATTACAGCCCAACGATCGGACATCCAATTTATCGTCATCTCCGCCGCCCCCCAACTCGCCAGTGACGAGCACGACGGCGATCGCCAAGTCTTCCGCCGCGAAACCCAAAAACTCAGACGACAACCGGGGGTCATTGACATTGTTCACAAACTGGATATTGAAGAAGACCCCGACGGCAGCTATGGCTGGATCATTGATCTGCTTAGGCGATCACGGGTCACCACCAAAGCCGAGGTCATCACTCCCAAAATCCTCATCGGTCTCGGTTTTCCCAAAGAAACCCACGCCGCGATCGTTGAACAGATGGAGATACCCAAGCGCCAGTTTCTTCCGATCGCCCCTCTCCTGGCGAAAGGGGGACCTCGGTTTCTAGACGAACTCTGGCAACGGGCTGAAACCCAAGCCGTCTTCCTAGAAATGCCGGGTTCTAAGCGCCTCGAACCCCTAAAAATCTTTAAACCCGACTCCAGTGCCTTTCAAATCCTGGCCTTCTTGGCCCGCCAGACCGAAACCCAAGGCAATGTCCTAATTCGGGAGGAAGACTACCAACACACCTCCCGTCGCTCCAAAAAAGCAGCCAGCGTTGACATTGACACCGATGCCCTTGAACGTCAAGACTTTGCCTATGGTTATGCAGAAGACGGGCGCAGAGGCGTGCGATCGGGAGTTCAGATTGAGTACAAAAAAACCAGTAGCAGTTCTCCTCTCAAAGTTGCTATCCACCGCATCAGCAAGCAGTTACATAAACTCAACGTCGGTCCTGCACGTCAGCTATTCATCTACGAACAGGAAGGCTACCGTCCCAGCTTCGAGCTAGGCATCGTCGTCTACGCCGTGCGATCGCCCCGAAGCACCTGAGACACGATCTCATCGCTAACGCAGAAAAAACTGTAACCTTGAAACCAAATTTCAGCCTGCTTCTCCCCAGAAAAAAACTGAAGCCCTCATCACGACTTGTTTTTCAGTCGCTTCATCCACGATCCTAGCTATCTCTGAAACTCCTTATGTACAGGCAGGATATAACACTGCTCCACCCTGTAAGCCAAGGAGAACTCTAATGCTAGCCACTTGCAGTGCAAACTCTCGTAAAGGGACTAGTAAGGTGAACAGCACTCAGCACTTGCTAGTTGAACCTCATCCGAAACTTAAGCCTAGGCGGACTCCGCAACCTGATCGCAAAAAGGACGAACCTCGCACCCTGCTGAAACGTGGTCGTGTCGCTATATTTATCGATGAGGCTAATCTCTTTAACGCTGCACGTATCTTGGGTATCAAAATCGACTACTCCCGCCTTCTTGAACACCTGACCGCAGGTAACCAGTGTTCAGGAGCGTTCCTATACACTGCCGTCAACTCAAATCGACATAAGCGGCACTTAAAAGCCAAGGCAGGTTTGCGCAGCTATAAGATTATCGATCGCCACATTATTCGGCATAAAGATGGCACCTTAAAAGCCAACCTAGATGTAGAGATTGCCACTGATCTAGTCACGAAAGCCTTTGAAAACACCTATGACACAGCCATTCTAGTCAGTGGAGATGGTGACTTTGCCTATGCCGTTAGGCAAGCCAAGGCGCAAGGGCGGCGTGTTGAGGTTATCAGCTTGAAAGCCATGACGAGTAGAAACCTAGTCGCTGCTGCTGATGCCTACCTAGATCTAGCCAGTATCAAACAGTGTATTTGTCAGTAGCCCCTTGATTATTCCATTCAAAACTACTTTTTGTATTTGCCACTAATCAAGAGGTGTCGTTATGTTAAAACCCCATTCTCAGTTAAACACCCCCAACCCTAGCGATCGCAGCAACTACGACTACAGCTTTCGGATCAAGTTAGTCTTCCATACCATTAAATACACTGCCCTATTTCTGATGGGGATTAGCATCTCAATCATCATGTCCATGAGTCTACAAGCTAGCAGTATTACTGCCCTGCTGACTAGCCTATTTACCCAGGCAGTACCGCCACTCGCCATCGTCGTTCTCATCATTATTGGGCTAGCGATCGTCTTTGAGTCCTTCAGCTAGATTGCCACCCTTTTCCCATCAGGCTAAACATAGCCTGTGGCACGATCGCCCGTTTTTGAGCAAACTTCGCGATCGCGGCCCTCGAATCCCCCCAAGATTGCGTGGAAGAGATGCGGCAGGCATTTGCGAAGCGGCGCAAGCTGATGTTGGATGCGTTGAATGCGATTCCAGGGCTGAGTTGTCCGGCAATAGGGGGGCATTCTATCTATTTCCGAATGTGGAGAAAACAGGGATGTCGTCGTCTTGAGATCAAGAATGCCTAGAAATATGGATAAACTCACATATTAGTCAGGAAATCTTAACGACTCTCCCCCACTACTCGCCGAATCATCTCAACATCAATCCCGGTTTGTTGCGCAATTTGCTCGATCGTCAGCCCCGCCTGAAGCAGCAACGGCACCGTCACGGCTAACACCTGTTCCTGACCTTCCTGGCGACCTTGCTGGCGACCTTCTTCCTTGGCGTCGCGGTAAACGCGGGTTTCTTCCAGGGTCGTTCCGGTGAGTCCAAGCATGGCTTCTACCTCCTCGCGGCTAAGGGTGGTGAATTTGTACACCACTATGGTGGTGACTATCTCTATTATCTCGTTTGCAGAAAGGATGTCAGGTGGGGTCTGCTGTACCGTGACGATGATCTCCCGTGCCTGGGTGGCCATTTCTGGCTCCGGCAACACTGTTAATTGCATCAGGCGGATGCCCAGGGAGGCTGATTGTTCCGGGGTGAGTTCATCCAGATAGATCCGTTTCACATTGGGACTATCGAGCAGGGGTTGATGGATGCGGGTGTCGTCGGGTTCGAGGCTGCGGCTGGGGAAGATAATGATGCCGTACCACTGGTCGAAGCGGCGGGGGTTGCGGTAGAGGTAGAGGAAGCTTTCTCCGAAGAAGCGGTAGTAAAGGTTGTCATCTTTTTGGAATTGGACTTCGCCGAAGCAGATGATCTGGGGTTGGGCATCGGGCGGGGGTAAGAGAACGCCATCAATGCGGAAGGTGGGTTCTTTGACTTCCAAGGACTCGAAGCGGTAACCCTGACTTTGGCGGGGGTCAAGGCCGAGGAGGGTGAACAGGAGGCTGGGGCAGCGTTGGAACAGTTGGTAGAAGATGGCATCGCGGCGCACGGGTTAATCCTCCACCCAACTCGATCGCCAAGCGGCTTCGGCTTCGATGATGGCCCATTCCCGTTGTTTCTTGCGATAGGTCCGCCGTAGTTGTTTCAATCGGGCCGTGAGGTCACGGATACGATTGCGTCCAGCCATGACGTTGGGATCAATAAATTCAATTTCTGCTAACCGCAGGTTTAAGGCAATCAGGTGAGTAAGGGCTGGCTGGCGATATCGCGACTCATCATCTCCCTCCCCATCTGTCTCATCCATCTCATCCATCTCACGCATCTCATCCATTGCCTCCATTTCGTCAAGAGTGATATCGCTCTGTGCCTCTGCATCTACTTCCCTCACCACGACCGATGGGCGCTCCCGCTCCTTGGTCTCCACCAACAGATTGAGAATATGGGGAGATTGGCTACTGCCTTCCGGTGCATCAGCACGGGCGATCGCACTGAAGACTTGATCTGGTAGGTGCTGGTGCAGAATGTTGAAACGCTGTAACAGGCGGTTGGCGTGATAGGAGGTGCGCTGGAGTTGCTCGGCGATCGCGGCTTCTTGGCGTTTTTGCCACCGGACAAGCTGCTCTACCGGGGAGCTATCGCTGTTCCCGGTTGCCTGGGATTGCTTAAAGAATGCCTGTACCATTGCAGACAGATCGCCGGAGTCGAGGCCCTCCGGTAAGCGATTTTCAGCTTGGGCTTGTTCTAGGGCAGCCTTCATGCCCGCCGCCAGCGATGACAGGATTTCTTCATCATCCCAGGAGCGATCTAGGGGGGGCTGGTCAGGCGGATGGGGGCGATCGTCGGCCTGATGGTCCTGATCGGGGGCCAACTCGTTACCAGCAAGCGTCTCCGGATGGGCGGGGGTGAGCAGATGGGTGAGGCGATCGGCAGCTTGGGCCGCCAAGGTACGCAGGGCTTGTTGGAACTGTTGCCGTTGGGGGAAGGAGAGATGCAAAAAAGCTTCCGGATAGCCTTGGGTACACAGCCGATAGCAGGCCAGGATCAATTGCTTGTGGACAGCTTGGCCTAAAACCGCCAAATAACTGCTATAGACACTTTTCATCTCCGCAGCGAGATCGGCAACCGCCTGATCCAAGGCTGCCATTTCTTGCTCAACGCGTTTTAGTGCTCCAGCCATAGGGGCCTCAATGCTTGACAAGCTCCGCTTTCCACTCTAACATTCCTGACCTTTGACGCTCCCATACAACAGATCATCAGCTTTGAGAGGGCAGTCAGCTTGCCAGTCCCCATAGGAAAACCGACAAAGGTGGGGTGCTAGAATGCAGTCGCATAGGTTAGCAACGTCCTAGGTACTGGATGATGGGTCACAATAGTCAAGCATTCTATCTGAAGGCGATCGTTGTCCTATGATTGCAGTTCCGGCCTCAACCTATCTATCTCCAGAGGCATACCTCAAAGCGGAGGCAACTAGCCCCATCAAGCATGAATATCGGGATGGGGAAGTCTATGCAATGGCGGGGAGCACCGACGCCCATGTTACCATTGCCCTAAATTTCTGGGGGATGTTACGCAGTCATGTGCGTAACCGAGGCTGCCGGGTTTATGCCCTCGATATGAAAGCCCGGATTGAGGCAATTAATCGCTATTACTATCCAGATGTGATGGTGACCTGCGACGATCGCGATCGGCAATGTAACCTCTTCAAACAACATCCTTGCCTCATTGTTGAGGTGCTATCTGAAGGTACGGAAGCCTTCGATCGCGGGGACAAGTTCACAGACTATCGCCACCTGGAAAGCCTACAGGAATACGTGTTGATTTCCCAAGTTCGCCCCCAAGTGGAGGTGTTTCGGCGGAATGCTGAGGGGTTGTGGGTATTGCATCCCTATGGCGAAGGCGATCGCATTTCCCTGGCGAGTGTGGGCTGGGAGGGGGCGATCGCGGCTGTCTATGAAGAAGTGACGTTCCCAGAATTGGCTGCACCACCAGTCGCTCGAGAACAGGAGAATTCCCCCTAAGCGGCCAAAGGCAGCAAGAACCCTAAGGGACACTCAGGGATACTTTGGGCTTAGCGTTAGGAGAGTGTGGGAATGGCTGGCTTACGGGTGGGGATTCGGATCGCCGCTAAAGGGTTGAACGCCGACTTCTGGGTAATCGTCATGGGAAGGGGTGAAAACCGCTAAAGCAGCAGCAGCCAGCGAGCGGAAGAAATTCGGCTGTTCCTTTAACTCACCGATCGCCTCCTCTACATGTTCAGAGGAAAAGTCTAGCCCCTCCTGCTTGCCCAGGTTAACTAAATCCTCCGGACTCGTCACCATTTGCAGCTTATCCTTTAATTGCTCATTCTTCGCTGCTTGGGAAAAGAATTGAAAGACATTGTCTTTAGACATAGTTAACGGTAGCTGAAACTACAAAACGAAGGAACCCACCTTCAGGATAGCGGATGCCGTCACAGTTCAATATGTCGAGTAGTTACGATTAGTTGCTAGTAGTTGCTAGGCAGCAACGGGAACACCAGCACGGGACGGGAAACCCTGGCTTCCCCATCGGCCCGTCACGATCGTCCCCTCATGCTCCCTTTAGGCCACCGCCAGCAAGCTCTTCAACGGCTTCCAGGTAAAGACCCGTTCACCGCCCATCTCCACCACCACCTTCAGGCGCGGTTCCAAGCTAGGCAGAGCCGCCAGATAGGCTAATTCTTGCTGAGTCAAGACATAGCCTTCAATCAACCAGAGGGCCAGTCCCTTGGCGGTGCTGGGCAGTTGTTCCAAATGCATCCCCAGAATCGGCGGGACAAAGTAGACATTACCCACTGCCGCATCATGCCCCACACTTTTCTTGCCCAAGTGGGGGGGACGGACCCCATGCACCCCCATGAGGTAAGCGGACAAATCCCCTAACCCCTTGGCGGTCAGATGCAGCGTTGGGTAGCCCGCATTCCGCAATCGCCGTTGATAGCGACCTTCAAAGCCGCCCTCTAGGGGAACATACAATCCCAAAGCACCAGTCGCTTCCAGGTCCCGAATAAAGCGCTTACCCGTGGTGAGGAGTGCCATAGCTGCGTTCTGTAAGATTTCGTTACGTGCTTTCTCTAGATTATCAGACTCCGGCACTGACCTTGATTTGATCAGTGTTCCGCGTGCCCCAATCGTAAAGAAATGCTAAGGGATGCGCAAACTTTAATCAACAGCCCTAGCTTGCCCTTGTCAACTTGCTATACATAAAAAGGAAAGCCGAGATAATTACCCACTGTTCTGGCGTCGCTGCTCACACTAAAAGCTGCCGTCTAGAGATCCTATTTTGATGTTTAAAGTTACCATTCACGCCATCCGACCTCGGATTCATTCGTGCTTGGGGTTAGCGGTTGCGCTCCTCTGGGTACCAGGGGTGTTTGTTGGTCATCAGAGGGCGTTCGCCAACCCTGATGCGACTGCGGTGCCCAATGCCCCCACGATCGCTAATCCTCCCCTGTCTGACCCTGCTGCCCCCACCATGATGGAATCGTCGGTTCAACTGGATCCCCTTAACAGTCCCCATCCCGTGCCCTGGAGTTGGGTGTTAGCGACCCAAGATGAGGTCAGCTCAACCCAAGGGGCGGGTTTACGTTACTACCGCAGTCGATCGCTCGTCTCCCCCGACGGCGACTATGCCGCCTATAGCCGTCTCCAAATGCAAGTGCAACCGGAGATGTACCGTAGCCGGGTCAGCAGTGTCATGTTTTTAGAAAACCTGAGAACGGGTGACCTACAGGTTGTGACCGCCACCTCTCCCTTGGCCACGAATCCGCGCACGCCCAACCGCGAAGCGGAGCAACCAGGGGCGATTTCAATGATCGTGCCGATCGCCTGGAGTGAAAAAAGCGATCGCCTGCTGGCGCGACAGTTTGAGGGTTTCTTTAATACCTCAGATGCCTCGGATTATGCGGTCATTTGGGAGCGGCAGGCGGGCCAAACCACTACCGTTGCCCCCACCCGCATGATGTATAGCAATGCCATCCTGCTGGGCTGGAGCCAGGAACATCCCGATCGGGTTCTCTTCCAAGCAGGGGAATTAGGGGATGAAAGCTGGCCACTCTGGTCTGTGGATACGCGCAGTGAGACGCGATTGGCCAACACCGATCAACCCCTGATCTTTGGCCAAATGACGGATAACGTCTGGAGTGGCCCCCAGGCTTATCATCAAGCCCAATAATTATCTAACTTACGTGCCTACTTAGGTTTGTTTTTCCCCATTGGGTTCGCTTCGACGATCGCAATGGGGAATTTTAGTAGACCTGTCTTAAGGGTTCTCGCCAGCAGCCCTGTTGATCGTGATCCCCAATAAGAGGACGCGGGTAAAACCTAACACCATTAGGAAATGATGAGAGTAATTTACTCTGAGGTTTTCAGGGTAAAACTTTGTAAAATCTTGACATTATTGTTGAACATAAACGTGATTGGGAAGCCAGAGGATAGGCAGACAATGCTGCCGTTAATCTTCCAAGATACTCAAACAAATTGTTAAAAATTGGTGACTGAACCCTTGAGTATGGGTATCTTTCACGGCTGCATTACGTCCGCTTGAAATTCGCCACCTTCTAGGGACAAGCAAAGAAAACTAAAGAAAAAATACAGATTTTGCCGCAGCCTTGGATTCTCTCAGGACCGATTCGGTTGTCAGGCCATGAAACAACCTGAAAACAAGGTGAAGATCCCCATTTAGGATCGGGGGATCGTCCTACTATGCAAGACAAGTCCCAAGGGTTTCAGACAACCCCGGCTCGTCCGTGGTTGGTGAAGGGGTAGGCCAGTATACCTGGCGACCTGGCTACCGTAGCGATGTCTAAGCGAATCGAGTGAACGAAGGGAGACCCGATGAAAGTTGCAGTTGCGAAAGAAATTGCGGTGGGTGAAAACCGCGTCGCCCTGGTCCCAGAGGTGGCCGGACGGCTAGTGAAGCAAGGGATCGAAGTCCTGATCGAAAGTGGGGCGGGCGATCGTGCCTTTTTTAGTGATGATGCCTATGCCGCCGTAGGCGCGACCCTTGTCCCGGATGCCTATAGCCTCTGGTCTCAAGCCGATATTCTCCTCAAGCTGAATCCGCCCCAAGGCTTACCAGAAGGAGGCTGGGAGGCCGATCGCCTCCAGCCAGGGGCCGTACTGATCAGCTTTCTGAACCCCTTGGGCGATCCCCAACGCATCCAGGCTCTAGCGGAGCGCCAGATCACGACCTTTGCAATGGAAATGATCCCACGCACCACCCGTGCCCAAAGCATGGATGCCCTCTCCTCCCAAGCCTCGGTGGTGGGGTACAAAGCAGTGCTGATTGCCGCCACCGTCTCGCCCAAGTTTTTCCCCATGTTGACCACCGCCGCCGGGACCATTCCCCCCGCCAAAGTGCTCGTGATGGGGGCTGGGGTGGCAGGATTACAGGCGATCGCCACGGCCCGTCGTTTGGGGGCTGTGGTTGAAGGCTTTGATATTCGTCCCGAAGTGAAAGAAGAAGTCCAAAGCTTAGGCGCTAAGTTTGTCGAAGTGGAATTGGATGAGGAAACCTGTGCCGAGGGGGGCTATGCCTGTGAACTCTCGGAAGCCGCGAAGCAAAAAGAGCGGGAAGTGGTGACCGCCCACGTGGCCCAATCCGATGTGGTGATTACGGCAGCCCAAGTCCAGGGGCGTCGTGCGCCCATTCTGGTGACGGAAGAGATGGTGCAACAGATGAAACCGGGATCAGTCCTGGTAGACCTTGCCGCTGAGCAGGGGGGGAACTGTGCCTGTACCGAACCGGGGAAGGATGTCAAACGTAATGGCGTGACCATTATCGGTCCGATGAATTTGGCATCGGCCATGCCCGTCCATGCCAGCCAGATGTATGCCAAAAACCTGGCTGCCCTCTTGCAATTGCTGATTAAGGATCAGGCACTCAACCTCAACTTTGAGGATGACATTATCCGGAGTACCTGCGTGGCCCATGCGGGCGAGATCACGAATCAGCGGGTGCGGGATAGTTTGGCCGCCGGGCAGAACCAACCGTCTGCCGTCAGTTAGCCGTCAGTTGGCCGGGAGTTAGCCGGAAGTTAGCCATCAGGCAACTAAGGCATTCCCAAATATTTCCCAAGGAGTTATCAAGCATCATGCCCGAAGCATTGATTACGAGTTTAGTTGTGTTTGTGCTAGCGGCCTTTGTGGGCTTTGAGGTGATCAACAAGGTGCCGCCTACCCTCCATACCCCGCTGATGTCCGGTGCGAATGCCATCTCCGGGATCGCGGTGGTGGGGGCGCTGCTGGTGGCGGGGGCGCGGGATTGGAACCTCACCGTGGCCTTGGGGCTGTTAGCGGTGATCCTGGCAACCGTGAATGTGGTCGGTGGCTTCCTGGTGACCGATCGCATGTTGCAAATGTTTAAGAAGAAAGAGGTCAAGGCATGAGTGTCCTGAGCAATCTAAGTGAATTTCTGCCCACGGGTATTCAACTGAGCTATTTGCTCGCCGCGTCTCTGTTTATTTTTGGCCTCAAGCAGCTAGGGTCCCCGGCAACGGCGCGGCAGGGAAATGTGATTGCGGCGGTGGGCATGGCGATCGCGATCATTGCGACCCTGCTCGATCGGCAAGTTGTGAATTACGAAATGGTGCTGGTGGGGATTCTCATCGGCTCCCTGATTGGGGTTGTGATTGCCAAGACCGTGGCGATGACGGATATGCCCCAGATGGTCGGGATTCTCAATGGTTTAGGGGGGGCTGCTTCGGCCCTGATTGCGATCGCGGAGTTTTGGCGCTTGCAGGGGACTGCGACTGTCCCCCTAGATGCGAATTTGACCATTTCCCTCGGTGTCCTGATTGGGGGGGTCACCCTCACGGGCAGCTTGATGGCCTTTGCCAAACTCCAGGGGCTAGTCACGGGCGCACCGATTACCTTCCCACTGCAACAGCCCGTGAATGCACTCCTGCTGGGTGGCTTTCTGGTGGGCAGTATTTACCTCCTGATCAACCCCTATAACCTGACTGTATTCTGGGGCTTGGTGGCGATTTCCCTCATCCTGGGGGTCCTGTTTGTGATCCCGATCGGCGGGGCTGATATGCCCGTAGTGATTTCGCTGCTCAACTCCTACTCTGGGCTAGCAGCAAGTGCTGCCGGGTTCATTCTGTATAACAATATGCTGATCATTGCCGGAGCCTTGGTGGGGGCATCGGGGTTAATCCTGACCAACATCATGTGCAAGGCGATGAATCGATCGCTGGCGAATGTGCTTTTCAGTGCCTTTGGTACCAGTGGCGGTGCGGCAGTGGCGGGTGCGGCGGGCCAAACGGAACACGTCGTCCATTCGATCGGACCGGAAGAAGGCGCCATGATGTTGGGCTATGCCCGATCGGTCGTGATTGTGCCCGGTTATGGGATGGCCGTGGCCCAAGCCCAGCACTCCGTCCGGGAACTGGCGGATCAACTGGAACGCCTAGGCGTTGAGGTGAAATACGCGATTCACCCCGTCGCCGGACGGATGCCCGGTCACATGAATGTGCTGCTGGCCGAGGCGAATGTCCCCTATCCCCAGCTTTACGACATGGACGATATCAACCCCGAATTTGAGCGGGTCGATGTGGCGTTAGTGATTGGGGCCAATGATGTGGTCAATCCCGCTGCACGGGAAGATCCCAGCAGCCCAATTTATGGGATGCCCATTCTGGATGTCGATCGCGCCCAACATACGATCGTGATCAAGCGGGGGATGAGTACAGGCTTTGCTGGGGTAGACAATAGCCTGTTCTACAAGGACAAAACCATGATGCTCTTTGGTAGCGCCAAAGATGTGGTTTCCAAGCTCGTTTCAGAAGTGAAGCAACTGTAGACTTAAACCACGGCATTTTCATAATTGATTCAAAATTGAAAGGGCACCTTGCAAGAGGTGCTTTTTTTATTAGCATTATTGCTTTTTTCGGTAAGATTCTAGCAAGCCCCGCATAGGATCTAGAAATGCTATTGGAACTATTGATCTTTACGCTCGTTTTAAGTATTGATTCATTTTCCGCAGCCCTGGCCCTAGGGTTTCGGTACTTTTCCCGCCGACGGGCCTTATTCTTTGCCTTCAGTTCTGGGTTTTCCGAAGGGTTGGCTACCTTTTTAGGATTTCTCCTGGGTCGCATCGCCCAAAATCTGATTGTTGACTACGATCATTGGGTCGCTTTTTTCCTGTTATGTGCAGTGGGCGGGCACATGTGCTATCAGTCCTATCAGGAAATGCGATCGCCCGCGCTCCACAAAAGCAATACAGTCAAAGTTCACAGCCCTTTGAAAATCCTGTTTGTGTCTAGCGTAACCAGCATTGATTCCCTGGGGGTAGGGGTGACCCTCGGCCTGATCGGCAAACCCATTGCAATCTATTCCATTGTGATTGGCATCGGGGCCTTCCTGTCAACCTATTTAGGACTTTTTCTAGCGAAGCGAATTTCAGGACATTTTGGGGAAAAAGTTGAATTTCTGGGTGGTGTAGTTTTGATCCTGCTTGGCATCAAGATGCTCTCCATTTAGTAGCCTTGCCAGGCAGAAGCTTGCAGCCAAAACCACGACAACCACCCGCCTCTACCCCGATAACCCAATCCGCCCAGTTTGTAGTGACGACTTTAGTCGTCAAAATACCCAGTTTGTAGCGACGACTTTAGTCGTCAAAATACCCAGTTTGTAGTGACGACTTTAGTCGTCAAAATACCCACTCCTGGACTTTTCCCATGCCTGCTTAGTTTGTAGTGACGACTTTAGTCATCAAAATACCCACTCCTGGACTTTTCCCATGCCTGCTTAGTTTGTAGTGACGACTTTAGTCATCAAAATACCCACTCCTGGACTTTTCCCATGCCTGCTTAGTTTGTAGTGACGACTTTAGTCGTCAAAATACCCACTCCTGGGCTTTTCCCATGCCTGCTTAGGCACGATCGTTGGCAGACCGGCAGGAGTTATACAGCACTTCCATACTCGGTGAGGTACAGGCAAGGCGCTTAAGCCCCTGGTTCGCAAGGCTTGACCGTACTTCAACAGTCCTTCATTAGAGAGGCAACAGCTATAGCATCCCAGCGCTTATCAATAGCCCCCCTCCCTGCCGGTTAAATCTTAATTAAAACCTCCTAAAACAGAGCATCCAATGAACCGAATATTGATGAAGCAAGCTTTAAAAATTCTTAAGATCTTGAACGGTCAATTTAGGAATCGCCAATGATCCCTTACCTGCCCCTCAGAATCTTTTAGAATTGAGTCGGATAATCACTAAATCAGAACGTCATGAGGGCTAACGGGTTATGACGGGAGTCATCCAACCAACTTATACCAACGAACAAATCGCGACCTGGTTGCGTGGTTTAATTACCCTGGCGTGGGCAGACGGCCACTTCGACGCCGAAGAAAAGGACCTGATTCACGATCTCCTGCAAACAGATCTAGGTCCCGCGATCGATCTCGATCCCTTCACCCCCCTAACCCCCAATGAACTGGCAGCGGGGTTGGGGCCAGAACCCAGTACCCGCGAAAACTTCCTGCGAACAGCCGTCATGGTAGCGATCGCGGATGGGGTTTATTCTGCCCCAGAGGACGATCTTCTCCACCAGTTTGCCACGGCCCTCAACCTGGATTTGGGCGTTCTTGCAGCCCTCCGCACCACCCTGCATACCCCGGAGGACCCAGACACGGGAGCGGTCACGGCCATTCACGAAGGCCTCACAACGGGGGTGGCTTCTTCCCTACACGGATCGAGCGACAAAGCCAGTATCCAACCCCTACGTCCCATTCAAGATTGGCTGGATGGCCTCGAAGTTCATGATCCCCGCTTGGCCCATTTCCTGTGCAAAATGATTCCGCCCCAATGCCCCTTTGAGCGGGATATTCAGCTATTTGGCCATAAGGTTGTCCACATTCCGCCCCTGTGTAAGCTCAACCCCTTGTATGAGCAAATGGTGGGGCTGCGCTTCCGTGCCCTGTGCTATCTAGCCGATGACTGTGGCGAGGATGTTACCGCCTACTGTTAATGACTCATGGGCCTCTCGAGTCATTGGCATCGGGGCGGTGCAACTGCCCCAACCGACTAGATTACGTTCGCTATCACGACAAGATCGGGATTGTTCACGGTACGCTAATGACCGCATCCCTGGCCGATCGGTCCTTTAGACGCATCGGGTTTGGGCGCGTCGGGCTTGGGCGCACCTGCTAGCGCCGCGATCGCTGCCAAGAGCAGCCATCCCAGCCCATTAATGCGGGCATCGAAGAGGGGAACATCAAAGCTGTGAAACAGGAGACAGGTCCCAAAGGCCATCCCATAGGTGAACAGCATTAGAGCAAGCGTCGGGTCAGACTGACGATCGCAGACTTGCCACTGGCGAACGCCCCGATAGAGCACGGTGGCCACGATCGCCACCAAACCCAGGGTGGCCGGAATCCCCGTTTCTGCGGCCAACATCAAGAGCAGATTATGGGGATGTCCGAGCCAATAGTCCATTGTGGCTTCGTACAGTCGGGAAAAGGAGCGCAGGCCCCATCCCGTCCAAGGGCGCTCCTGGGTCATCGTCGCGGCAAACTGCCATTGGGTCATCCGCAGGGAGGCCAGAGGCCGATCGGGGAAATTTTGATCCGTTAGCCTAGCCCACAGAAAAGTAGGGACGATCGCCCGCAGTACGGATTGCCCAAAGGGACCAAAGGCGGCCCAAAACACGCTGGCAATCATCCCCAATCCCACCAGGATGACGCCATACCAGCGGCAATAGATCGCAAATACCAGACCGACGATCGCCGTAATCCCCCAGGCACTGCGCGAGTCAGTGCGTAAGATAGCCACCAGATGCGCGGCGACGGTGAGGGAGAGAAATCCGATTTGCCAGACAATGGGAGCTGTCCAGTCGAACGATTGCCAGCGCAGACGAGTGAAAACCTGGGGTGATCGCAGCCATGCCCCTGAAGCTGCCGTCTGCAAGTGCCTACGGTGCAGGGTTGTCCACGCGTCTACCCATAACCCCAGTGTTAAGGTGAAGGTAACCACTAGGTAACTAGCCAGCACATTCGCATAGGCAAAGATCGAGGCCATACGCCCCGGCGGCGTTCCCCCTGCTTCAATCAGCCAATCAAAGGTTCCCCCCAACAGCCGCACGTGACCGGCCCACCCTCCATAGATCTGTCCCAAGCCAATCGCGATGACAGGGACCGCCGCGATCACCAGAATCCAGGCCATGCGGTGAACTTGGGCCACGGTCATCCGCAATTCCCGCACCACAGCAAAGAACAGAAAGAAGGGCAAAAAGTTCGCCAACCCCAGGAGGGCATTCCCGCGATCATCGGCCACAACTGCCGTGAAGATAAGCCACCCACTGAGGGCAGCCAAAGCCCGATTGAGGGGACGCTGGGCCATCACCGCCGCCCGCTGCCGGAGGATCTGCACCAGCACGACCCCAAAACTCAGGCCCGCGAGGATCGGGCTGAAGGGGAACAGGCCACAAAATAGCTGCATCCACAACCAGGGTGATCGTAGCCCTGCCCCCAGGTTACGATCACCACCAGAGAGGACCTGAAAACGGGGATTCAAGCGATCTCCCAATGTTCAGTGCGTAACAGGCGAATTTGGGCCAGGGCAAAAATGGCGGGAATAATGCGACCGTAGTTAGTGGCGATCGTGCGCCAACCCAGATCACTCAGGAACCAGGCCCACAGCACAGGACCTAACCAGGCCAACAGTCCCCGTAAAACAACCTGGCGGGTGGCAGCCAGGGCCATCCCTTGTTTTGCGGTTTGCAGCATCATTTGACTATGCAACTGGGTAACAGCGGTCATCCCGCCCCTGAGTAAGGACTGTTTCGCCACTTGGTACGTCGCCATCTGAAGGGCCATTTGGCGGGCAATCTGGCGCAGGAGCAGGGGCCGCAGGACAGAGGTCACCGCCAGGACGCCCCCCCCCTTGAGCAATAGTCCGATCGGGTCATGCTGAAGACTCGCGGGCAGCGGTTCGCCCGGTTTCATCTGGGCAAGGGCACGCTGCACCCGCAACCGGAGGCGATCCTGTTCACCAGGAGAAAGGTGCTGCCATGCCTGGTGCATTAGGTGCAAAAAGATTTCTGCTTCAAGATCAGTGGTAGCCAGCGACTCGCGATAGGGAATTTTGAGGTAGTGGCACACACGCAACAGGACTTGGCGATAGCCCACCCGATCGGTCTTCTGTTGCAGGACCGTCAGGCCATCCGCCGCCAGAAACCGAAAACGCTGCTCCAGGCTGGCCAGCCAGCGATCGCGATCCAGGCTTTGCACATGCAGGGGATCGGGCGTTTGCCAATAGTCCAAAGGATTCAGCCGCCGACAGAAGAGAAGTTGGGTGAGGTGGCGTAGTTCATCTTCGGTGGCTAACTCTAGGGCAGACCGTAACTCGTCCAAAATACCTTCCTCCCTGGACAACCCACAGTGCGTTTTCCAGCCCTATTCTACACTGCTACCCAGTGGCCAGAAGTGGGCCGGTTAGCTCAAGTAAAGGGATCACGATACGCATTGAACTTTTGCTTCAGAATCAGCCAGAGGAAAGGGGGATTGTCCACCAAATAGCGTTTCCAGAGGCGCTTAGGTTCGGCTAGGAGTCGGTATAGCCACTCTAAGCCAATCTCGCTCATCCACTTGGGCGATCGCTTCACGTTCCCGGCCTCGAAATCGATCGTCGCCCCGATCGCCAGAAAGATTTTGATCTGAGGCATCCGGTGGCGATAAGTGTGGATAAAGATCTCCTGCTTCGGTGCGCCCACCCCCACAGCTAAAACGGTTGCCCCGGATTGATTGACCAGATCGATCAAAAAATCACATTCGGCCTCATTTTTCTCAAACCCAAAGGAGGGGGAGTGGGCACCCACAATAATCTCTCGCCCCACCTTGACATTGATATTGGCTTGGGCTTGTTGGGCCACACCGGGTGCTGCCCCCAACAGGAAGATCCGAATAGCGGGGTTATCGCGGTGATAGGTGTAAAAAGCCGGGAAGAAATCGGACCCGGACAGCTTTTCCTTCAGCGGGGTCCCCAGAAAGGCAGCGGCATACAGCATAATCTTGCTGTCGCAGACCTTAAAGGTAGCATCCTGATACACATTGAAAAACGCCCGATCCCACTGGAGCCGCATCAGGTGATCAACGTTGGGCGTAAACACAACCCCTTCCTGGAGTTGGGCTAGCATTTCAGCCTGGGAGAGATTATCCAGTTCTACATTCAGGATTTTGACCTTGTTCATGCTGACATCCTAAGCCCGTGGTTCATAGGAGCGGCAAGTTTCGCAGGGGCCTTCAGGATGGACGGCACAGCGAATAAGTTCCGAAAGGGCATTAAATTGACAGGTGGCATCGCCGATCACCCAACGGCCATCAACCCAACTCTTTTCGGTTAACGCTTGGGGAGCCGATTGGACATAGAGGGCAATTTGGTGGAGACGATAGCGGCCCGATCGAAACTGGTAACGATGTCGGCGTTCTAGCACTGTGTAGGTTTGCCCCTGAAAGTCGAGATAGCTACCCGGTTGCAGATTTCCCTCCAGACGCACACGCCCTAGAGTTTGCTGGGGGTGTGTCAGAATAACCTCGGTTGGCAGCGAGTCTGGCTCCATGATGCTGGTGTCGTGCAGTATACATACAAGGATGGTATCGTACCTGCTTCCTAAGCGGCTATGGAAATTCTGCGGGGGCGTACACGTCGCACGCTGCGCCGCTGTCACCCGCATCCCTCACGGTGGTGAGTTCCCCCCGGATACAACGCCAGTCAATACCCACTAGTCATGGTTCATGCATCGATACGATCGCGCCCCCTAGTTTTTAACCTGAATCCCGATTGCGCCTTGCCGAAGCAACGGTCTCCCGTTGATCCCCTACTTCCCGTCTTCTCCTAGAAACACAGGAAAGTTAGCTAAGGATTAAGCCGCTTCGTAGGGTGCAGGCAGGTATCGCTTGTCACCAGTAGCGATGATACAACAGCAGACATCAATCTTCCCGGAGTGACTTTATTGATTTCTCAAAGAAGATCCATGCATTTAAGATGCCAGCCGAGATAAATAGTAAAAAGGCTGCCCAGAAACCCGATTCATAAGCCACCTTAATTCCCATAAATTCAGAACCTTGTTTAGCAATTTCATCATCCAGAGAAGATTTTAGCCATAGTAGTGAGAAAAAGTCAATGATTGCTGAAATAGCTGAAAATAGCGAACTTCTTCTTTTTTGAGCAAAACTTGTCCCTAAGCCAACCGCAGCGGCTGTCAATGCAAAAATTGCTCTCGCATCCGGTGGAATTTTCTCTTGCTGAGATTGGGACCCCAAGCTTGGCATACTCACCGTTGTGCCAGTAACTAATTCAATACCTGATAACTCTAGAATCGATAGATCTTGGCACGATATCGAAATAAATGGCAGGAAGAAACAAATCACAATCAAAGCAAAAAGGGAAGCCGATACCTTCTTAATCGTTTTCATAAATACAAACCTCTTCGGTGCAACAGCACCCATACAAGAAACTTGATAGAGAACTTGATATAAAATCAAAATACTCTATCCAGTCTAACACTTTTGTAAGCCACAAATCAAATAATCAACCACTCAAGTGCATCTATTACATTAAGTTACATATACTTTTGTATACCAAGATTAAGAGTTGTCAATAACTCCGCATTATTGCAATGAATAGTAATGAATAGTAATGAATAGCAAGGAGATGTTCCTGGAATGCAGGGTGTTAAGAAAAACTGATATTTTCATCTATTGCTAGGCTTATCTAGGATGATCAGTACTGTAGGGACTGAATGGGACTTCTTGTAAGGAAAATCAGTACAGCGTTTAACAGGATGAAACTTCATGGATGATAGATGACGATGATGACGATCGCAGCCAGTTGTCAATATCCGGTTGATATTTAACCAATAATTGCTTATCAATCTAATTGGCTAACTAATTGGCTAAAACCTGTTAGGTCTAGAACTTATATCCTGTAAATAGCTTGACAGATACAGCACTTCCATACTCGGTGAGGTACAGACAAGGGGCTTAAGCTCCTCGTTCGCAAGGCTTGACCGTACTTCCCTAGAGAGGGAGCGGCTGTATTACTTGCAACAATAATTTTGGAATCTCGTAATTTTTTCTTAATGTCCTATGTAGTTAAAATTAGCGATTTTTTGTATCTGTTGATAGGGTTAATTATCTTCTTGATTTTGACTCATACCAGGGAAAACGATCGACCTGATTTCATAGGAGTTCATTAAGCGTTCATTAAGCAAGGATTTTTCACTCGATTTTGACGCGTACCCTCAAGGTTTGAGGAGACCATTATGAGTACGAAAGCTGTAGCCACGATCGACGGTAATGAAGCCGTTGCCCGTGTCGCTTATCCCTTAAACGAAGTAATTGCCATCTACCCGATTACCCCGGCCTCGCCAATGGGGGAATGGGCCGATGCCTGGATGTCGGAAGGTCGCCCCAACCTGTGGGGCACGATCCCCAGTGTGGTGGAAATGCAAAGTGAAGGCGGTGCCGCTGGAGCCGTGCATGGTGCCCTGCAAGCAGGGACCCTGACCACGACGTTTACGGCGTCCCAAGGCTTGCTGTTGATGATCCCGAATCTCTACAAAATTGCTGGGGAACTGACCTGTGGGGTGATTCACGTTGCGGCGCGATCGCTAGCGGCCCAGGCTCTCTCGATCTTTGGCGATCACCAGGATGTCATGGCCGTGCGCTCAACGGGCTTTGCCTTACTGTGTTCTGCCTCGGTCCAAGAGGCCCACGACTTTGCCCTAATTGCCCAGGCGGCGACCCTGGAAGCACGGGTGCCCTTTATCCACTTCTTCGACGGGTTCCGCACCTCCCATGAAGTACAGAAGGTGACGCTGCTGGAGGATGACGATCTGCGTGCCCTCATTCGCGAAGATTTGATCCTGGCCCATCGTGCCCGTGCCCTGACCCCCGATCGCCCGGTCCTGCGCGGCACCGCCCAAAACCCCGATGTCTACTTCCAAGCGCGGGAAACGGTGAATCCCTTTTACACCGCCTGTCCGGAGATTGTGCAGCGGGTAATGGATCAGTTTGCGGCCCGGACGGGCCGCCAGTATCGCCTGTTTGAATACCACGGTGCCCCCGATGCGACGCGGGTAGTAGTGCTGATGGGGTCGGGCTGTGAAACGGTCCATGAAACCGTGGATTACCTCACCCAACAGGGGGAAAAGGTAGGGGTCTTGAAAGTCCGGCTCTATCGACCTTGGGAGGCTCAGCAATTCGTGGCGGCGTTACCGGCCAGTGTGCAGGCGATCGCGGTCCTCGATCGCACCAAGGAACCGGGGGCCAGTGGCGAGCCGCTGTACCTGGATGTGGTGACGGCATTAATGGAAAGTTGGACCGGGGCAATGCCCAAGGTCGTCGGCGGACGCTATGGCCTCTCCTCGAAGGAATTCAGTCCGGCAATGGTCAAGGCGGTGTTCGACAACCTAAGTCAGGCGACGCCGAAGAATCATTTCACGATCGGCATTCACGACGACCTCAGCCACACCTCCTTGGAATTTGATCCCAGCTTCTCGACGGAACCCGAATCTGTGGTCCGGGCCATGTTCTACGGTCTGGGGGCCGATGGCACGGTCGGGGCGAACAAGAACTCGATCAAGATCATTGGCGAAGAAACCGATAACTACGCCCAGGGCTATTTTGTCTACGACTCGAAGAAATCCGGGTCGATCACCGTCTCCCACCTGCGCTTTGGGCCGCAACCGATTCGCTCGACCTATTTAATTTCCCAGGCTAACTTTGTCGGTTGTCACCAGTGGAATTTCCTGGAAAAACTGGATGTCCTCAAGGAAGCCGTCAACGGGGCCACCTTCCTGCTCAACAGCCCCTACGGTCCCGATGAAGTCTGGGATCAGATGCCGATCGAGGTTCAAGAGCAAATCATCCGGAAGCAGCTTAAGGTCTACGTGATCGACGCCAACAAGGTCGCCCGTGAGAGTGGCATGGGGGGGCGGATTAACACGATCATGCAGGTGTGCTTCTTTGCCCTCGCCAAGGTTCTCCCCCGTGAGGAAGCGATCGCCCAGATCAAGAAGGCGATCGAAAAGACCTACGGCAAGAAGGGGACAGAAATTGTCCGCATGAACCTACAGGCGGTCGATAATACCCTGGCGAATCTGTTCGAGGTCACAATTCCCACCCAGACCAGCAGCGTCCTGCATCGGCATCCCCCCATCCCCGATACCGCGCCCGCCTTTGTGCGCGAGGTGTTAGGGAAAATGGCGGCCCGTGAAGGTGATGATCTGCCCGTGAGTGCCCTGCCGATCGATGGCACCTATCCCACCGGCACCGCCAAGTGGGAAAAACGCAATGTCGCCCAGGAAATCCCCGTGTGGGACCCAGATGTGTGCGTCCAGTGCGGCAAGTGTATTATGGTCTGCCCGCATGGCGTGATCCGGGGTAAAGCCTACGAGGCAGCGGAATTGGCCCAGGCTCCGGCTACCTTTAAGGCCACGGCGGTCAAGGATAAGGAATTTGCGGGTCAACAGTTCACGATTCAGGTGGCACCGGAGGATTGCACCGGCTGTGGCATTTGCGTCGATGTCTGTCCGGCCAAGAATAAATCCATGCCCTCCCGCAAGGCGATCAACATGGAACCCCAGCTACCGCTGCGGGAACAGGAGCGCCAAAATTGGGACTTCTTCCTGAGCCTGCCCAACCCCGATCGCCGTCATTTGCACCTCGATCGCATTCGGCAACAGCAATGGCAGGAACCCCTGTTCGAGTTCTCCGGGGCCTGTGCTGGGTGTGGGGAAACCCCCTATATCAAGTTGGCGACCCAGTTGTTTGGCGATCGCATGTTAGTCGCCAATGCCACGGGCTGTTCCTCGATCTACGGCGGCAACCTACCCACTACGCCCTGGACCCAAAACGCTGAAGGGCGCGGTCCCGCCTGGTCCAATAGTCTGTTTGAGGACAATGCCGAGTTTGGCTTGGGGTTCCGGTTGGCGATCGACAAACAAGCGCAATTCGCCGGAGAACTGCTGCAACGGCTAGCGGGTCAAATTGGCGATTCCCTGGTCACGGCGCTCCTGAGTAACGTCCAGAAATCCGAAGCCGATATTTGGGAACAACGGGAACGGGTGGCCCAACTGAAGCAAATTCTGCAAGGGATGAATACCCCAGAGGCCCAACAACTGCTGAGTTTGGCCGATTACCTGGTGCGCAAGAGTGTCTGGATTGTCGGTGGGGATGGCTGGGCCTATGACATTGGCTACGGTGGTTTGGATCATGTCCTCGCCAGTGGCCGCAATGTGAACGTCCTGGTCATGGACACCGAGGTCTACTCGAATACGGGCGGTCAATCCTCCAAGGCCACGCCACGGGGGGCGGTCGCCAAGTTCGCCGCTGGCGGGAAACCCTCACCCAAGAAGGATCTAGGTTTGATCGCCATGACCTACGGCAACATCTACGTCGCCAGTGTCGCAATGGGGGCACGGGATGAGCATACGCTGCGGGTATTCCTGGAAGCGGAAGCCTACGACGGTCCCTCGCTGATCATTGCCTACAGCCACTGCATCGCCCACGGCATCAATATGACCACCGCCATGAACCATCAAAAGGATCTGGTCGAAAGCGGACGCTGGCTGCTCTATCGCTATAACCCCGATCTTCGCAAGGAAGGCAAGAACCCCTTGCAACTGGATTCGCGGGCACCGAAGCAACCAGTGGCCCAGTCCATGTACAACGAGAACCGCTTTAAGATGCTCACCAAGAGCAAACCCGCCGATGCCAAACGCCTGCTCCAGGAAGCCCAGGAGGATGTGAACCTGCGCTGGCAGATGTACCAATACCTAGCAGCCCGCCCGATGGAAACGGGGAATGGGCATGGCAATGGGCATGGCCCAGTGGGGAGTGAGGCGACGGAGAAGACCAGTGGCTCCCAGCCGACAACGCCAGTTTAGGTAGGAGAGAGGAGAGAGGAGAGAGAAGAGAGGAGAGAGTGTACGTCTCACGCCTCACTCCTCACTCCTCTCTCCTCACGCTTGGTCCTGACGGGCAAGCTGCCCATCCCACCAGTCATTGCACCCCCATTCATCGGTGACAAGGAGAACATCATGGTTGATTTAAGCACGACCTATTTGGGCCTGAATTTGCGATCGCCCCTCGTACCATCTGCTGCTGCACCGCTGACGGAAGATTTGGACAATATTAAGCGGCTTGAAGATGCGGGAGCGGCTGCGATCGTGCTGCATTCCTTATTCGAGGAACAGTTGTTACGGGAAAAATTTGAACTGCACCATCACCTGACCTATGGGACTGACAGTTTTGCAGAATCTCTGACCTATTTCCCGGAACCAGAAGAATTCCATGTGGGACCGGAGTTATATCTGGAACACATTCGCGCGGCGAAGGCATCGGTTCAGATTCCCATTATTGCCAGTTTGAATGGGTTTTCCCGTGGCGGTTGGGTGGAATATGCACGGCTGATGCAAGAGGCCGGGGCTGACGCGATCGAACTCAATGTCTATTATGTGCCCACGAATCCGGATATGCCCGGATCGGCGGTGGAGCAGAATTATATTGATATTTTACGGGAGGTGAAGGCTGAGGTTTCCATTCCCGTGGCCATTAAGCTCAGTCCCTATTTCAGCAATATGGCAAATATGGCCAAACGCCTGGATGAAGCAGGGGCCGATGCATTAGTACTGTTTAACCGTTTCTATCAGCCGGATATTGATCTCGATAATCTTGAAGTCTATCCCCACTTGCTGTTGAGTTCACCGCAGGATCAACGCTTACCCATGCGCTGGATCGCGATTCTCTATGGTCGGATTCGTCCTGATCTCGCTGCAACCAGTGGGATTCACAAGGCTCCGGATGTGATCAAAATGCTCATGGCAGGTGCCAAAATCACCCAGATCTGTTCGGTCTTACTCCGGCATGGGATTGAGCATATCCAGGTTTTGGAACGGGAAGTGCGTCACTGGCTGGAGGAAAACGAATACGATTCGGTCAAACAAATGCAGGGCAGTATGAGCCAGATTCACTGTCCAGATGAGAGTGCCTTTGAACGGGCACAGTATATGAAGGCAATCCAGAGCTATCACCCCGACTGGATGACCTCAATCTATAACCTGATTAGCCCGTCTACGACCACTTAAGGGGTGAGGGGTGCGATGATCGCTCAAGGTAAGCCCTACGTTGGGCGATCGGCAACAGGGTAGCGGCTACATAGTCTAGATGGATTCAACACATGAGCCATACAGGCCGTTAGCCCGCTTGAATTCACGTTACCCGTTGTGTATGTCGGACATGGCAAGGAACACCTTGATAAACCTGCCTCGATCCCAGGATCTAGGATGCCCACAGACAATCTTGATAAACCTGCCCTAATCCTAAAATCTATACGGACCACAGACAACATCTCGGTTGCCCCATAGGTATTACCGGGGCAGGTTCACACATATCATCGGTTTGCCCCATAGATTGTCCTGCAACCTGCCCCTACCAGAACAAATTCATGGGTATGTAGGGGCAGGTTCTCTAGGATCTATGATGCCCACAGACAATCTGGATAAACCTGCCCCGATCCCAGGGTCTATGCGACCCACAGGATCTATGCGGCCCCATGCCAATATCTCGGTTTTCCCGTAGGCGTTATCGGGGGCAGGTTCACCAATATCATCGGTTTACCCCATCGATTGTCCTGCAACCTGCCCCTACCAGTATTCAATTTATGGATGCGTAGGGGCAGGTTCGCCAGGATCTACGCTGCCCACAGACAATCTTAATAAACCTGCCCCGATCCCAGGATCTATGCTGCCCGCAGATAATCTTGATCAACCTGCCCCGATCCCTTGGTTTACCCGCAGGTGTTATCCGGGGCAGGTTCATAAATATGATTGGTTTCCCCCATCGATTGTTTCGCAACCTGCCCCTACCGGCATCAAATTCATCGGTATGTAGGGGCAGGTTCGCCAGGATCTATGATGCCCACAGATAATCTTCATAAACCTGCCCCAATCCCAAAATCTATACGGCCCACAGACAATCTTGATAAACCTGCCCCCTTTGTGTTTCTTCGTGTTCTTTGTGCCTTAGTGGTTAACAAAAGTTTGCAAACCTCGATTTTTGAAATTTTAAATTTTTTAAAGCCCCCATTTTAAAGAGAAAAAAGAAGAAATATTAAGAATTGCAAAGGGCAAAAGGGGAAGAGGGCAAAGGGCTACAGAGTCCTCGCCGCCGAACACGCCAAACGAAAACCAAGGTTGTCGTCGTGGCCGTCGGGTAGGCCGAGGCTACGGTAGGCCGAGCGACAGTCCCTCGGATTGAAGCCCCACGAACCGCCGCGCAGCAGGCGATAAGCAGCATTGCCATTAATCACCCACGCACTGCCATCTATCGGTGCTTCATTGTAATCAGGATGGAAAATATCTTGACACCATTCCCAAACATTCCCATGCATATCATATAAACCAAAAGCATTGGGCGAAAATTGGCCAACTTCGGTGGTTTGTTGGCGATATTCACCCTTTGGTCCCTGCCCGTAGGTAGAGTTGCCGTTATAATTCACCAACTCCGGCGTAATGGTTTCCCCAAAATAGAATGGCGTATCCGTGCCAGCCCGACAGGCATATTCCCATTCTGCTTCCGTAGGTAACCGATAGTTGTGCTTGGTGTGGCGGGTTAGGCGATCGCAAAACTCCACCGCCTCATCCCAACTAACACGCTCAACCGGACGATTATCCCCCTTAAATTTAGCCGGATCAGGCTGGAGATCTCGATTAACTTTGGACATTTCTGCCACCAGCCGCCACTGCGTTTGCGTTACGGGAAATCGACCCAGATAAAATTCCGGGACCGTCACCTGATGTCCCGGTAATTCCCTTGCATACCACTTGTGATAATTTTCTTCGCCCACCAGCCGAATCAACTCTTTTTTCTCTGCCTCCGTTTGTCCCATCCAAAACTGCCCCGCCGGAATCCGCACCATCTCCAGCCAAACCTGCTCACTCAGCTTTTCTCGCAACCCTCCCGCCCGTCCAGGAATCTTCTCAATCACCGATCCCTGCTCATTCACCCGAACTATTTCAAACTCAAAAACCTGGATAGTAAGGGCAAAATTATTAAGCCATAAACCATCACCTAAAACATATCCTAATAATTCTCGCTGAATTGCGGCCACATCCTCATCCCGCAGCCCCAACTCCTGTTGGTATTTATGCAAATCCTGCATCGTCTCCGCACACAATTGCAGTTCCTCCTGCAACGTCTCCACCAGCGTTTGCCGATAATCTGCCAGCTTAGCCGTATATTCCAAAAACGGCTGCCGCACCTCAGCAATAATCGCCTCTGCCTCCGGTTGCGATAACCCCAACTGTTGCCATTTCCGCGCCAACAACCGCCGCGCCGGGACCGATAACTTACCCTGGGAATTCACCGCGTCCTCCACCGCCTTCCGGAAAATCAACCTCGGATCATCCTGCGGCGACCTCGCCAACACAATCCGATAACCCTCCCCCTCCCGCAACGAAATCAACTGCGGTTCCATCGCCGGAGCCGCTTCCTGCACCTTCCGTTTCGTATAGCGGTGCAACTCATCCACCGAAATCGCGCCATCATTATCCAGATCCGCCGCCCCCGTGCGTAGCCCCTCCACCCAATAGCGCGTATAGATCGACAGATCCTCCCCCTTCCGTTCAAACGAATAGTCCACCGAACTCGTCGAAGTCAGCACCACCCGCCCCGTCGCCTCGGCAATCAACTGCCCCTGCAAATCCACCACCCCATCATCACGAACCACCAAATCCCCAAACGCCCCACTAAAACAGCAGTCCAAAATCATCACCTGCTGCTGCGCCCGACATTGATTCATCCAGCTATAAATTGACCGGGCCGACACCGCCGAAGACGTAACCAACCGCTCCCGCACCTTGCGCGTATTCGTCGCCGCAAAATACAAATCCCGCTGATCGTCCTTCACCCCATGCCCCGAAAAGAACACTACACAGGTATCCGCCGCCCTGCGATCGGCCAGCCATACCTCCAGTGTTTCCGCCAACTGGTCCCGTGTTGGGTTGAGCAACGTTGCCACCGTAAACCCACCCACCGCCGGATCTGCCAACACCTGCGCCACCGCCGCCGCATCCCTCGGAGCCGCAGCCAACGGCTTGAAACTTTTGCCGTCATAGTCCCCCACCCCAATCAGCAGCGCAAACTTACCCATCTAACCCACTTCCCGATCGACCGGCACCACCTGCACCCCTAATTTAGCCCTAACCGCCTCAATCCGAGCGATCGCCCGATCCAACTCCGCCTCATCGCGATACTCAAAACTTACCTTCTTGCCATCCTCCTCATAGCTAAACACCAGCTTCGTCCCATAAAACCGATTCCCCAAAAAATCCGTCAATTTTTTCAGATTCGCCCGATTCACCTCCGCCAGCAAAATCCCCATCAGAAACGCCGCCGCCCCCGATCGCGCCCCCTCCGGGATATCTGCTTCCCGTGCCAAGCGTGCCTCATCCACTAACACCCCCTGGATCTCCTGCGCCAAACTGAAGGCAAACCGTTCCATCGCCGCCCGGTCCAACTCCAGACCTGCCCCATTCAAATCAATCAAAAGTTTCAGTGAATCAGCCATAGGTAAAGTTAGGGAATTGCCATCCCCCCATTGTCGCATAAACATCTGGACACACCCCACCCCGCCAAATTCGTTCATTCGCTGAGTTGGCACGATTTAATGACAGATAAATCCTTGAGGGGTGATAATCGATATCCCTCGGAATGGATGAAGATCTAATAGATCGTCGTCACCACTAATAATACAATCTGCATTCCCACTCACAGCAAGCTCTAGAAATTTATTATCCTTGGGATCACGGCAATCAGATATGTTTAGCTTTTCCCGTAAATCAACTATTATCGAATCTTGAATAAAGATTGCCAAGAAATGCAAGCGATCGCGTTCTGAAATATAACGATCAAACTTTGGCTTGCGGAGGACTGAATCTAATTCATCGATCGTGGCTATTGAGATTAAGACTGTGCCCCTCATAAAGGCAAGATCAAAGGCTTGGCGTGGGACAGATCGAGGTTGCAAAAGAGCACTAACAACTACATTTGTATCCAGGATATAACGAGGTTTATTCATCACGCAAAAGGTTTTCCAGTATCTCTGGGGTTAGGCCACTAGCTTCTGCCTTGTGACCAATTTCATCCATAAGTTGTGATAACGGTATGGATGGGTAGTTGAGTAGCTCGCGCATCCGCACACCTAGTAGGAGTTCTATTTTTCTCTGTTCCTCTGCTGATATTGCTTGGTAAGCCTGGGCGGTGGCAGTATCTACAGGGATGGATATTCTAGTGTCTTGCATGGTTACTATCCCGATACCTGCATAGAAGATTTTGATATCAACTACTTTAGCGTAGGCTTGCTAACAGGGGACAGGACTCGCCCGAAGCAATATCATCGCCCTACATTTTTCGTTAAAATTGTTAAGCTTTATTTACATCCTGGATCGATCGCCGATCTGAACCCGCGATCCAATCCAGTCACCCAACGCGCGATCGCTACACCCTCATTCCAACAGCGCTTTCCCCCTCGCCGTCAGCCGATACTTTTGCAAGCGACTATGGGGTTTCTCCGGAATGGTATACTCCAACAACCCTGCCCGTTTGAGACGCGGGAGCGCTTGGCGCACATTCCCACTCAAACGCTTATGCCCCAAAGCGGCTGCAATCTCACTCGAAGAACGGGGCCGAATCGCACACAGGGCAAGAATATCGCGATCGACTTGTGCCTCTGATTCCTTAACTTGTGCCTCTGATCCCTCAACTTGTACCTCGACTTGTGCCTCAGTCTGTACACCCGATGGGGCAACCATTACCACATCCGCCAGATAGACAATCAAGCGTAGGCGCATCCCAATCTCCAGGATTTCCGGTTCCGGCAACCCCAACGCAGCCGCCTCATTGAACATCCGCCGCACACCACTGCCCCATTGCTCAATCAAATTCAGTTCGCGAAATACACGGGCAATCACCGGATTACGGATTTTAGAAATCCCCTGCTTCATATCCGCGATCGTCAGCCCTGGTAGGAGAATGCCAGGGTTTTCAATCTCAATGCGATCGTCAAAAAAAGCAATCCGAATCGGTGCCCCCCGCTGGGAATAGTCAGCATGAACCAGCGCATTAATCACCGCCTCCCGCAAAATTCCCAGGGGAATACTCCACACATCCCGCCGTTGGAGCGCCGAGAAATCAGCCCCCCGGAGCGCGTGTTTCTTCAAAAAAAGCAGGATACTCTCAACCATTTGCGGCAGAGGGTCATAAAGCTCAATATGGTCAAAAATTACTGCCTTATCGCGGCCAATAAACCGGCCACACTGCACCCAAGCATCGGGAAAATAATTAATGCGATCGTGGCCAAATAACAACATGGCCCCTTGCGTTGGCACTAATTTACCCTGCTCCGATCGCACTAATTTCAGCGTCAACAATGCCTGCTCATTTAAATCCCGCCGCCCCTGAAAACAACGCCGCGCCACCTTTAGGTCCAGATCATCCACAGATAACTCCGGCATCGGCAGTTCATCAAACGTTACCCCAGCCACCGATCGCCGCAACTCCGCAATTAACTCGCGATCGGCCTGTCGATTAGACGAACCTAGCCGGACATACACTCCCTTCTCAGGACCTTGCGATCGCAGGTAATGGGGCCGAGAACTACTCAGATAAACCTCAACAATCAGTAGCGTCTGGCCCTCCAGCGTAAACAGTTCGATATTAGGCACTAGACGCGGACTAATGGCATCAGCAATCAAATTCCCAAGCCGTTCTTCTTCAGCTAACGGATCGGGCATCCCAATCGGTTGCCTAGTCTGATCATCAATCCCAATAATCACCCTACCTCCAGCCGTATTGGCAAAGGCAACTAGGGTTTTCAGCAAGTTCTGCGGTGAGGAAAGATCACGCTTAAATTCAAGGGTTTTGCCTTCATTCTAGTTCAGGAGAGAGATGTCCATGAAACTTTGGTTGACGGAGGACCGAATCTAATCTGCCTTGTTACCAATCTCATTATCCTGCCTGCCCCTGAGACAGTC
This sequence comes from Trichothermofontia sp., assembly GCF_053493415.1. Classification (NCBI taxonomy): domain Bacteria; kingdom Bacillati; phylum Cyanobacteriota; class Cyanophyceae; order Leptolyngbyales; family Trichocoleusaceae; genus Trichothermofontia; species Trichothermofontia sp. The sequence goes on from NZ_JBRCAD010000207.1 coordinate 52,683, forward strand.
GAGTCTTCGATAGACTCAGACAGCTATCCCCCAGGCTCTTGATGGGCAACGGAATCTAGTAGCTCGACAAGTCAATTCTGCAACGTTCGTAGTGCTGGCTTTAGCCGGCAACGACTAAAGTCGTTACTACCAACATGGCGGAACTTTATGTTTGCTGTACTAGGCATGGGCAATTGAGGAGCCACACGATCGTCGGTGCGTTACGTTACAATTATTCATTATTTTTGAGACACCGCTAGGCTTTACCGCGATCGCTGATGCTTGCCAAGCTGCCAAGGCTGCTGATCGCTTGGCGATACCAAAGGCGCATTGCTGATCATCTACCGCATTAGGCGGGGCGAGACTCGATCGCCCTGGATTTTTATGGCTTCTTTTCGCGATATCCTCAACTACTACCGGCCCCACTGGGGCATCGCCCTCCTGAGTATTGGCATCACCAGCCTGTTTGAAATTACCGACCTGCTCGTCCCCTACGCGATCGGGCAGATTCTCAATGTCCTGTCCCAACAACCCCTCGATCGCCCGGTGCAGAGCCTCGTGCAAGGCATTGCCACCCTGAGCGGTCAAAGTATGACCCCAACCCTGGCGCTGCTGACCCTGTTGGCGCTGATTTTTCTCGTCACCGTCGTCCGGGCACCGATCCAACCCTGGCTCACCCTGTGGTTCCATTGGGATATCCCCCTGCGGGCACGCCGGGACCATAACCAGCGGGTTCTGCGCAAGATCTTGACCCTGCCCCTAGGGTTCTACGACGAAAACAACCCCGGTCGGATTGCCGGACGGGTGGCGCGGGGCATTATGAACCACACCTGGGGCTATCCCGAACTGGCGGGACAGATGTTTCCCAAACTCTTCCGGGTGTTGGGCATCTTTGCCATCATTGGCGTGATTGAATGGCGCATTGCCCTGTTTTCCTTCGCCTCCTTCATCCTGATTTTGGCCATTAGCTTTCGGGGACTCCGGGCCTTGATTAACACCGAAGCTCGCCTCGATCGCTACATGGAAAACACCGAAAGCCGCACCTCAGAAATCATCACCAATATCAAAACCGTCAAAGCCTTTGCCACCGAAGCCAAGGAATTAGATCGGCAACGGCAACGGGTCGAGCGGGAATTCAAAGTCGTGGACTATCGCATCCACAAGGGTTATGTCACCCTCGCCACCTGGCAACGCATTCTGGTACAAACCTCCGTCTTTATTGTGCTGGCCCTCACCCTGGGGGCAACGGTCCGCGGCCAGATGTCGATCGGACACTTTATCACCGTCCTCACGGTGTCCAGCATGGCCTACGCCGAACTCGATCCCATCAATAACCTGGCCGAAGTCTTCGCCCGTCGCTACTCCCCCATGCTGCGGTTCCACGAACTGATGCACCAGCCGACGGGGGTGGATGCCGCCACTTGGGTGGATCAGACCACGGCTCCCCCGCCCAACTATCGGTTTACGGGCAAGGTGGAATTTGCGCACCTGAGTTTTGCCTACCATGCCGATCGCCCAGTCCTCCAAGATATTAATTTCGTGATTGAGCCGTACTAAACCGTGGCCCTAGTGGGGCGCTCGGGGTCGGGTAAATCCACGCTGGTGAAACTCCTGTTCCGCTACTATGACCCCACCAGCGGTGCGATTCGGATCGACGGGCAGGATATCCGACGGCTGGATGTGACGGGCTATCGGCAACGGCTGGCGATCGTGCATCAGGAGGTAGGTGTCTTCAACGGCACCCTGCTGGATAACCTCACCTACGGCAACCCCCACGCCACCGTTGATCAGGTGGAAGCTGCCTGCGCGATCGCCCGCGTCGATGAATTCATCACCCAGCTACCCCAGGGCTACAAAACGATCGTTGGGGAACGGGGCCTGCGCCTGTCTGGCGGTCAACGCCAACGCCTAGGGATTGCCCGTGCTCTGTTGGTTGATCCCGATATTCTGGTCTTCGACGAAGCCACCTCCAGCCTGGACTATGAATCCGAGCGGCAGATCCAACTGGCCATGCGATCGCTCTACGGCACCCGCACCCTGATCATCATTGCCCACCGGCTCAGCACCGTCCGCGATGCCGATCAAATTGTCGTCCTTGATCAGGGCCGAGTTGCTGAAATTGGCAGTCACGAGCAACTCCTCACCCAACCGGGTATTTACAGCCGCCTGCATACCCTGCAAGCCACGGGTGAACTGCTGGCATAATACGGGCTGGAAAACACCCTGAAGCGCAGCCATAGGGCTACTAATGTGGAAGGCGGGCCAGAGCGATCGCGGCGTATTATCTGATTTAAGCAGCCGATGGGGCGTCCTAACTTTTCCAAGGTCAGATGCCCTAGGGCGTGTCTTTCAATAGCGAATGCGGGGATCAATGTAGGCGTTGAGAATGTCGATGAGGATGCTCACGATCGTCACGATCGCGGCAAAGAAGACCATCAAACCCTGGACAACAGGATAATCCCGTTGGGAGATGGCTTCGTAGAGTCGGTTCGCCAATCCCGGCCAGGAGAAGGTCACTTCCGTGAGGACGGCTCCCCCCAAGAGCGAGGCAAAGGTTAAGCCCAGGACGGTGACTACGGGGATGAGGGCATTACGCAGGGCATGGTTAAGCACAATCCGGCGTTCGGGGATACCTCTGGCACGGGCAGCTTCGACATAATCGGCTTTCAGGGTTTGTTGTAGGTTGACCCGCACGATCCGTTCAAAAATGCCGCTGATCAAAATACCCAGGGTTAAGCTAGGCAGGGCGAGATAGTAGAGCGTCAGACCAAATTGTTGCAGATTGCCCGCGAGGAGACTATCCAATAAATATAAACCCGTGGGTCCTTGGGGAGGGGATACATTCAGGGGAAAACGGGTCCCGATCGGGAACCACCGCAGTTGGACAGCCAAGAGCAGTTGCAAAATCATGCCAAACCAGTACACCGGCACCGCATAGGTCAAAATCCCAAACAACCGTCCCCCGACATCCCAGCGCGAATTGGGGCGTGACGCCGCCAGCACCCCAATCCCAATCCCCACACTGCTGGCCACCAGCATTCCCCCTAGGGTAAGTTCAACGGTGGCCGGGAAATGGGCACCAATAATTTGCCAGACGGTTTGACCCTGGCTCGCGAGGGAACTTCCCAGATCCAAGCGCAGGAGATCTTGCAAATAGTTCAGGTATTGGGACCAGAGGGGCGCATCAAGCCCCAACTGTTGGCGGAGGGCTTCCTTAGCGCTGGCGGGGGCACGGGGACCGAGCAGGGCATCGATCGGATCACCGGGGGTCGCCCGCAGCAGGAGAAAGACCAGGGTGGTGATGGTCCATAGCATCAGCGGGGCCAGCAACAACCGAGCCAGGATGTAGGCACGTAGGGCAGTCGATCGCGACATGACTTGACAGCAACAGCAGCAGGACAGAGTTTAAACGCAATGCAAACGTATCCAAAAGCCTACCGTACTTGGTAACCCTTGCTCTCGTTGAAAGCATTCGCGATCGCCACCGTAGCGACGCCAATGATTGTGAAGACGCGGGTGAAGACGCTAATGATCATGAAGTTCTTAAGTTGCAGGCGCGATCGCCAAGGTCAAAGTAAAGTCATAAAGTCATAGGGTAGAAAGCCATAAGGTAAAATAGGTAAACTCATCAACGCTATGCTTCAGCTAAACGCGAGGGGTCTAGACAGGAGGTAAGTGAGTGACCATGCAACAGCAACTCGATGAGATGCAGGTAGACTTAGCGCAGTTGGTGGTCATGAGTGCCGATTTGGTCAGGACCTCGCAGCAGCAGACTCGTAATCTAGAACTGCAAACCCAACAGATCGGCATGTTATCTGAGTCGATCACTGAATTACGCCTATTGACTGAAGCTCAGGGTCAGCGCATGGAGCAGGGTTTTGAACGGATGGAGCAGGGTTTTGAACGGATGGAGCACAGCCTGGATCGCATGGAGCGGGGTTTGGATCGCTTAGAGCGGGTGGTCGAGGCGCAGGGGCAGCGAATGGAACGCAGCCTGGAGAATCTTGCTCAAGTAACACAGGCGCAGGGACAACAAATGCTAGCTGTTGTGCAGCAGTTGGTGCAAGTCGTCGATCGCCTCGTGCCAGCGCGAGACAACCCGTAGTGCTTCTCAGGATATGGCTTCAATGCTCTCGAACACCTAACTTTCATCGGGTAATTTGAATGGGTTTTTAATTTGAATGGGTTTTAATTGATCGAACCAGTACTCCCAAATCCTCCCAGGGCGGATTGGCTGAAGGCCGCAGCACTTTGGCTAGCGCGAAGGGCGGACTGGGAGAAGAGTTGGAAGGCTTGCCGGATTTCCTTGTGGCCGTTCCCTGGCGTGAGAATCCACTCATCACGAATGCCCATGTCGCGGAAGACTTGCCGGAAGTTGGTCGAGCCGCCATCGTCGATGCCCATTGCTGCAATAATGTGGTTTTCGGCTCGTAGCATATCCTGGACGAGCGATCGCACGGTCTTCGCGGTGGCCCGTTGGGAATGGGCATCGGCTCCATCGGTAATTAGGAGGGTAATCGTGCGCACAGGTATGCCATTATCGGCAAATTCCTGGGCTTTGGCTAGCACCGTTCCCAACAGTACTACTGTCTGATCATAAAGGGGGGTTCCCAGGTTGGGATCATAGTTGTGGCTGTCCATCAGGATGGCTTGGGTGACGGGGCAGTAGGGATAGAGAACGGTGCCATTGAGATAGCGGTTGTGGATGAGGATATTGTCTTTTTGGGCAGAGGATTGGAGGACGTTGACAACGGTATTATGTCCGGCACAAACGACCTGGGTATTACCGGAAAAACGAATGGAGCCGGAGTCGTCGGGCATGATAGTGACGAGCACCACTTCGCTGGCGGTTACGTCATCGATCGCGATCCCTAAACCGGCTTGGATTTGGGCACCAATATCAATCACGTTGAGGGCTTGGAAGGAGGTATTAGAGAGTAACCCTTCGTCTTGGGCGGATTGGAAGAGGTCGTTGAGGTTGGGAGTAGACATGGTTAGGCTCCGATAAGGATAAGTGAGCAAGTATGGGGTGTCTTTCTGAAACCACTAAGGCACTAAGGACACGAAGGAGCACGAAGGGCTTGGTGTTTTCTTTGTGCGCTTTGTGCCTTGGTGGTGAACACAAAGTTTGCAGAACTCTTTAAAGGGAAATTCCGGGCCAAGTCGCGATCGCATCTACCGACTTCACCAAATGCATCCCGGCAGCGGCAAAGCGTTGAAAGGCTCGATCGGCCTCTTGGCTAAAGTCCACAATGCCGGGTACCACGACCGGTGAGGTGCAATCTTCCAGTAGGTAAACTTTTTGAGCAAGGCTGGGATCTTGGCTCTGAATTTCGGTGAGGAGATCGGCGATCGTCCAGGCGACACAATGGCTTTTGGCTTGGCCAGCAATAATGACGACATCAAATTCCAATAGGCGCTGAATGAAACAGGTATTCTTTTGCGCGATCGGGCGCTGATCGGGACCTTCCAAAACCTCTGGTCGCAGCACCGAGTAATTTTCGGTGAGGGGATTGCCGCCTTTAATCTCGAATCGAGTTTGACTGTGGCGGGCAATATTGTGAAAGAAACAGGCTTCCTCCACTGCCGAAACCAGGGCATGACCAATCCCCCCTAACATGGAGTGATAGGGCCAGATCGTCAGGGGAAATTTACCCGCATCTGCCAGTTGTTTCACATAATGGAGGGCGTGTTGTTGCAGGGCCATATAGTTACCCTGGGCCAGGCTATGGGCGATCGCGGGGTTGACCTTCCAAATACCGGCCTTAACCTGGTCCAATTGAATCATCTGCATGGGGCTGGGATGTTCACCCGCATCATTGATCCAGAAAACGGGATGGAAAATTTGCATTGCCGTATGGGTATCCATCGTAGGGGCAATTTCGGTAATGATCCCCAGATTTCGGTAGATAAATTCACAGAGGCGCACGTTATCTTCGATCGCACCGCGTCCAGATTGTCCCCCGACAAATAGTTCAAAGTCAGGGATACAAAAGGTATTTTGCACGTCAACCAACATCAAGCAAATGCGCGTTTTATCCTTGGCTGCGGGTTGGAGGTGATGCTGTTTTGCCCAGGCTTCTGCTGCCGCTGCCCGGTCCTGGTACGGAACGCGCCAGACTTCACCCACGCGATCGGCTTGGAAATGCTGGGGAATCGGTAGTTGGGTAGAGATTGTCGTAGTCATGATTTTCAGGCTCCAAGTGAAGAAGTTTAGATAAACAGCAGGATAAAGCGCTCAGTTGATTTGTAACTTCTGAATCGATCGAGTACGAATGACATAGAGGCCATCGTTAGCGGGAAGGAGCGTACAACTGCCATCAACAAATGGCTCAGTTTCCGGAAATTGGCGAGTACATAGCAATTTCCCCGCTTGGGGTTCAATCCGCATAATACCGTCATCGGTAGCCACCAAGAGAAAATTATTGATGGCACAGTGTCCCCCTAAGTGGGTCAGCCAGTGATGATCGTGCCCCGGCAAAACCGTCATAGCTAGGATCGTTCCATTGGCTTGAATCACAGCAGCAGAGTGCCAGGTTTTACCTTGGGTTTGTGCTGCCCAGAATAGCCATGCATAGTCTTGACTAAAGGTACAGGTCACATCAATCAGTTGACCTTGCCAAGGGGAAAGTTGGATGCGATCGTTGAGACCCGATCGCTGGGCATTAAACACAAATGCCGTATTCAGATTACCCGCTCGATACAACCCTAGGCCAAATCGTGGCCCGACCCAAATCTGGGTTTGATTGTGCAGAACATCCCCCACATAAGCAGAGGTTATGGGTTCACTGCGGTAGAGTTGACCTTGCTGTAACCAGTAGTAGTGGTTGGCATTGGCAGCGAATCCTAGATGTTGGCGATCGCTCACTAAATAACTCGGATCAACGGCAAGTCGAATCGGATCTTGATCAGGTGCCAGAATAATCACCTGTCCATCTTTGGCAACGAGGGTAGATCGCCCCTGAATTTGGAACTGCAAGCGCGGATCAAGTTCACCGTGGAAAACAAGATGGCCATCTTCCCGGCGGAAGGTTCCCGCTTCGTGGTAGAGCCAACAGAGTTGACCGTTTTGCACCGTTGCCAGGAGGATAATACCCGGCGTTGTAAAAATCGAACTGACCTTTACCGTGCCTCGGACAATCGTTGACTGCGACGGGACGGGCGAACCGTGGGTGCAGTGGGGACAATGGGCACGGGCGTGTTCTAGGCCACAGTGTAAACAGGTTGTCCACTGTAGGTTATCCAGCAACGATCGCGGCATTTCCCCCCGTAAATCCTGCTCAAAGACCTGATGAAAATAGTGCAAAAGACTATCAGGTAAAATATCCGGTTTCAGGGCGGGTTTGGGATACCGCACCTGGGGATGGAAGACCGTAATCCGATGGAGCGATCGCGCCGCATGGGGAATGTTGGGGGCTGATTTTGTCGGCTTGTAAACGCCGCCATAGGGATGCACAAACAATAGACATTGCATTAACATGACATTAAACGCATACCAGTCGGATTCGGGCGTATAGGGATGGTTTAGCTGGGGCACCGTTGCCTGAGCGTCGCATAGACAGGGATCAACAAAGCGATCGGTAAAGACCTGACAGAGAAAGGCACCAAATTGGAAGGAATCGGCATCAATAACATAGGCTTGCTTACCCTTGACGAGAACATTCAGATCATTAAAATCCCCGATCGTAATGCCCAGTTGATGGAGATGCTGAACAGTTTGATGTAAGTCCTGGAAAATTGCCGTGACGTGTTGGGCGGAAATTCCTGTCTGGCGAAAACTGCGTTCGCCGTAGTGCAACAAGGGGGTAGCTGGGGCCAGCAACGGCATCGTATAACCGAGGATTGTTTTCCCCGTGCGATCGCTCACTAAATCCAACGGCTGGATAACGCGATCGGGTAAATTCTGCGGAAACTGGCGTAACTTTTGCTGGTGTTCCTGTAGGCGAAAACGCGCTGCTTGCTGCACGTCGGGAGAGGCTTGATAATCCGGATGATCGGGTTGCTTAAACAGCTTGAGTGCTTGGCCCTGACCCAGATCATAAATATCTGCTTCACCGCCTTTGCCAATCAGTTGACTGGCGTTCAGCCGAATGCGTTTATGGTTAAGGTAGACATCCATAGGTCTGCATAAATTGCTCGGTAACCGTTCGGAGACGGGGGTCTAATCGGGCTAAAACTTCAGTCACAATCACGGCTGGCACCCCACCATAAAACGCTTGGGCAATACCGCCCGCAATACAGGCGATCGTGTCACTATCTCCCCCGATCGACACCGCATTGCGAATGGCATCTTCAAAATCCGTTGATTCCAGAAAGGCAATAATGGCCTGGGGTACCGATCCTTGACAGGAAACATCAAAGCGATAGGAAGGACGAATTTCGGCTAAGGTGCGGTTCAAATCATACCCAAAGGTAGACTCCACGTAGGTTTTAATCTCAGCCTTGGACTGTCCCGATCGTGCGAGGAAAATGGCAGCGGCGGTGGCTTGGGCACCCCGAATGCCATCGGGATGATTATGGGTAACAGCAGCACTTTCTGCGGCCATTTGTAAAACCGTATCCAGGTCACTCCCGGCATAGCCAACGGGACTCACCCGCATGGCTGAACCATTGCCCCAACTGTTATAGGGTTCGCGACGTTTGAAGGTTGCCCAAAGGGCAAAATTTTTGCCATAGCCCGCCTGCGGAAACCAGGCATAATAGCGATGCAAATTATCCACATAGTCGCCCTGATTAAGTAGGGTATCCGCGATCGCAACCGTCAGAACCGTATCATCGGTAAAATGGCTTCGGCGACTAAAGAGCGGAAAATCCTTACGCTTACGATTGCGCCACTCGTAAATAGAACCAATCATATCCCCCGCGATCGCGCCTAACATGGTTATACCTCCAGTGGTTTTCTTCGGATTAGAACGAGGGTCGTATCATCTTCTAGCAACCCACGCTGCCGTTCTAGCACTTGGGTTTGCCAGTTGGGTTGAACACTTTCGCGGTTACAGCGGGCTAAATAACGCCGCACCTGATCCGGATTCCGAAAATAGCGATCGTCCTGCCAAAAGGGCTTAAAGACTTCTGGGGTAAGATCAGCATTTTTTAGGGATGAATCCAGGGTTTTCCCTAAATCCTGTACCCCATCACTGCCGATCGCCAAGGTGTTAACCGTCGCTGTCGATCGCAGGTGAACCTGAAACTTCACATCCTCCATTACAAACAGGCCAGGAAATAAACCATAGGCTAAGTAGGGGGGCTGATTATCGGCGATCGTGCCTTGCATCAGCACCTCATCGTTGAGCATTGCCACCCCATCACCAAGGGAGAAAATAGCCGTCATTTCAGGGGTAACGATCGCGCCGACGATCGTGAATAAAAAATAGTCCCGAACGACCGCTTCTAGCGCCGATCCGAATCCCGTGACCAGTTGTCGGATCTGTTCCAGGAGATCCCGTTGGAGTCCTCGCCAAAAGTCAGGGGCTTGCAGTTGCGGTTGACCTTGCTGGCACCGGCGATCGAGGCACGCAATCACCCATCTCGCCCCCAACTGAGCACCCACCTCACTGTGGGGACAACTGCCACACCCATCACACACCACCGCGATCGTCCACTCCGGCTTGGCTTGGATAGCGTAGGCATCCTGGTTATTCCGGCCTATGCGCCGATGTTCCCGCCCGATGACCGACCCGGCAGCGATATCAAAGACTGTGTTCATAGTCTTGGTGTTTATTATACACTAAGTTTAGGTGTAAAAAAATACACTATGTCAAGTCCAGATTTTGAATTGGGGTGTTTTACAATGGAGTCACCTCTCCACCCCTACCGCCATGATTGCCGTCCCCCACTACATCAGCCCCCAGGACTATCTCGACCTCGAACGCCACAGCGAGATCCGTCACGAATATCGACGGGGTCTGGTCTATGCAATGGCCGGAGGGACTGATAACCACGATCGCATTGCCCTCAATCTCCTCAGCCTGATTAACTTACACCTGGGTGACTCCGCATGTCGTTTTCACTCTGGCAATGTCAAAGTAAACTACCGGGATGAGTTTTATTACTATCCCGATGCCTTTGTCACCTGCGACCCCCGCGATCGTGAGGACCGTTATATCAAACGCTATCCCAAGCTGATTGCTGAAGTTCTCTCCCCCAGCACCCAAGCCTTTGATGAGGGTGAGAAATTCAACGATTATCAACGGCTGGACTCTTTGGAAGAATATGTCTTAATTGCCCAAACGTCCCAACGGGTTGAATGTCGTCGCCGCACAACAATGGGGACCTGGGAAACGACCATTTATGAGACTGGCGATCGCGTTCTACTGCACAGTCTTGGCCTTGAATTTGCGATCGCCGACCTCTATCGCGGCCTCGACCCCTAGTATGCTATGAAGCGCAAGCTGATGACGTGGTTGCGATGCCCTACACCTATCTCTATCCCCGACCAGCCCTCACCGTTGACTGTGTGGTATTTGGGTTGGATGACGAGGATCTGAAAGTAATCTTGATCCAGCGGGATTTGCCGCCCTTTTCGGGCCAGTGGGCGCTCCCCGGTGGCTTTGTGCGGCTGGAGGAAACGCTGGATGCGGCGGCCCGTCGCGAGTTGCAGGAGGAAACGGGACTGGAGGACGTGTTTTTAGAGCAGTTCTATACCTTTAGCAGCCTCGATCGCGATCCCAGGGAACGGGTCATCAGTGTGGCCTACTACGGCCTAGTGAATTTGCGCAACTATCGGGTACAAGCGACCACCGATGCACGGGATGCAGCCTGGTTTCCGGTGCAACAGTTACCCAACCTGCCCTTTGACCATAATCAAATTGTGGCAATGGCCTACGATCGCCTGCGCACCAAAATCCGTCACGAACCGATCGGCTTTGAACTCCTACCGGAAAAATTCACCCTCACCCAACTGCAAACCCTCTACGAAAAAGTCCTCGGTCAACTCTTAGACAAACGCAACTTCCGCAAAAAAATCCTAAAAATGGATCTCCTCATCGAATTAGACGAAGTTGAACAAAACGTCTCCCACCGAGCCGCCCGCCTCTACAAATTCGATCAGCAAAAATATCACCACCTCAAACAATCCGGCTTTAATTTCGAGCTTTAACTTTTTCCTTTTTCCTTTTTCCTTTTTCCTTTTTCGCGTCTTGGTGTCTTTGTGGTTCCCAATACCCCCTGGTTCAAGAAAATAACGATCGCTCACCCCTGGATCATCCCCATCTCGCTCGCGATCGCCCTTGGCACTGGACTCCGCTTCTGGCAACTCGCGGCTAAACCCCTCTGGCTCGACGAAATTCTGACCGCCTTATTTAGTCTCGGCCAAAGTTATCAAGTCGTCCCCTTGGAGCAAACCATCGGCTTCCCCGATCTCCTGAACCTGTTTCACCTCCAACCCACGACCTGCGCCGCGATCGCTGCCACCATCACCCAAGAGTCCACCCATCCCCCCCTCTTTTTCTGCGTGATGCACCAGTGGCTCACCTGGCTAGCCCCGGCCCCGGACCTGGCGAGTCTCACCTGGCACCTGCGATCGTTCCCGGCTCTGATGGGGGTGCTGCTGATTGCGCTGCTTTACTGGCTGAATCGGGTCGCCTTTGGCCAACGGGCAGGGGGTTGGGGAGCAATGCTAATGGCGGTTTCCCCCTTTGCCGTCTATCTCTCCCAGGAGGCCCGACACTATACGTTGCCAATGGTGTGGCTAACGCTGGCCCTGATTTGCCTGATCCAGATGCAACGGGATCTCTATTCAGTTCAGCATCCAGTTCAGCGTTTTCGTCCGCGCTACTGGCTGGGTTGGGTAGTTGTCAACAGTTTGGGACTCTATACCCACTATTTTTTTCTGATGGCCGTGGTCGCGCAGGTGGGGGTTTTACTGGGCCGATCGCTGTGGGAACGACGGTGGCTCACTCGCTGGCAATGGGGGGCGATCGGGTTGGCGATCGCGGGGGTGGGATTCACCTACTGGCCGTGGCTGGCGACGTTGCAGGGACACGCCGATCGCGGAGAAACCAGTTGGCTTCAGTTGGCGAATCCGTTGGCCCCGATTTATCAGACCGTGTTGACCTGGGTCGCAATGGTGATTGCCCTGCCCGTGGAGAATCAGCCCTGGTGGATGGTGGCACCGATGGGCGTACTCACCTTAGGATTTCTGGTTTGGCTGGGTCGAGTGGCAGGTCGCGGTGGGGTTCGCCTCTGGAAAATGCCCCATACCCATCTGGAAACCTGGACCTTATTGGGATTTATTCTGCTCGTCTTGCTCCAATTTTGGACGATCGCCTATGGCTTAAATCGGGATATCACGATCGCACCCCGCTACAGTTTTGTTTATTACCCGGCGGTATGTGCCCTACTCGCCGCAGCTTGTCAGCAAGGTATCGTTCATAAAAATGACAACCTTAACCTTCCAGCCAGATCATCAATAAGATTATGGATCTTAAATAAACGTCTAAATAAACATCTAAATAAACGTCTATTCCCGATCGCCTTTTTCACCCTCTCATTGCTCAGCAGCCTCTTTGTCATCGGGGGATTAGCCTTTACCAAACCCTTTCAACCGCAACAGGTGGCGCGTCATTTAGGCTCGGAACCAGAGCAGGCATTAATGGTCGCGATCGGCTATCAAAACTTTCAAGATGTGGCCCTAGGTCTCAGTTTTGCCCTAGCGTTACCCCCTTTTTATCCCCAGACTGATATGGCTGCGTTCGCTTTTCTGAAGCGGATTCCCAATTACGATGGCGCATGGGCAACTTTGGCAACCTTACCCCATCCCCCCGCCCCGTTGAACCTGTGGGCCATCAGTCCAGAACTCCGCCGCCGGGAATATCCAGCTCAGTTAACCCTTACCGGTGGGGTAGTTTGCGCGATCGAGCCGCAACAGCATTACCGCATTGGTATCCCCTACCAACGGTATCACTGTCTAGGTAATGAAAACCTACAAAGCCACCTCGTCATGCCTACACGGCTTTTCCCCAGCGCAGGGTCAATCTACGGGAGAAATGGCTAAATCCCCGGATCACGCTGTGTTTGCCTGAATAACGATAAATAACCCTCATTAATGGACCGTCTTCGGGTAAATGGGGGTCTTGAGACTTGCGAAGGACCAGCGTAGAGGGCGTTACAGATTCGCTGTTAGGGGGCCGCATCGATGAGAGTAAAAGAATTACTCCGACGCTACCGTCGGGGTCAGCGCGATTTTCAACAGGTTGAGATCCTGCGGGCTGACCTTCCTGGCGTCTGCCTTGAGTTTATTGATCTGAGTGGGGCGAACCTAGAGCAAGCCAACTTGGCCCAGGCCCAATTGATCGGGGCAGAGTTGTGGCAGACAAATCTGTCGCAGGCGAATTTGCAGGCCGCTAACTTTATTGGTGCAAATTTACGGGGTGCTCAACTGTATCGGGCAAATTGTTCGCGGGCGATGTTTTGCGGGGCTGGGTTAAACACCGCGAATCTGAGCTATGCCACGTTGGACGATGCTTCCCTGTGTGGGGCGGATTTGCGAGCAGCGGACCTGACGGGAGCTAGTCTACGGCACACAAATTTGAAGGGGGCTGACCTGCGGGGGGCTATCCTGCTAGCGGCGGATCTGACGGGGGCTGAATTGGAAGAAGCCGATCTGACGGATGCCATTTTACCCAGTGAGGACGATCGCGCCCAACTCTTGGCACGGGTGCGCAAGCCTTCAATTTACACCCCGCTGTCCTATGATCAGGTGCTCGCTGCGTTGCCACCAGTAACCGCAACAGGGGAAGTTGAGGTACCTGCGGCGGTGGTCGAGCCGATCATAGTGCCAGCGGTTGAACGGGCGATCGCGCCGAAGGCTACGGAGGAGTTTGCCGCAGAATCGGAGTGGACCAAGTTTCTTCAGGCTGATCCCACTCGCTTGTTCCAACCCGGTAACCATGAGGAGGGCAAGGGCCGGATTTTGCGATCGCTCTTGTTACGCAAGGGCCATACCCAACTCCGGCAGAAACTCCTGGATGCCTATCAACACCGTTGTGTGGTGTCGGGCTGTACGGCGGTGCAGGTGTTGGAGGTGGCCTATATTTTGCCCTATGCGGGGGAGAAGACGAACCATCCCAGCAATTGCCTACTGTTACGGGCGGATTTGCATGTATTGTTTGATCTGCACTTGTTGACGATCGATCCTACAACCGCGCAAGTTCATGTGGCTCCTTGGTTGGGGCAGACAATCTATGCCAAGCTAGATGGCCGCAAGGTGCGTTTCCCGAAGAATGCGGAATTGCGCCCCAGTGCGACGGCGTTGGCCACGCATTTGGAGGAATGCCAATGGCACGACCAGACCCAAATCCAGGTGTGGCCAGAGGTTTATTCTTTGTAAGCGATCGCGCGTTAAGGCTTTCAAAATAGGCCCAATGGTTTAGTGCTGGAGGGCTAGCCTTCCAAAATTCAATACAATTTTGAGAACTAACTCGTGGTTGATGCCCATTTTGACGTAGCATTCTAATAGCAATTCTAATTGTGGGATGAAGCGGATGAGAGCGATCGACAAATCGCAAGAGAATATTTGTGTCTACTAGGTAAAGCACAATTAGGACAGAAGTGTTGAATCCAGATATAAAACTTTACACTTGAGGGTGCGAGAGTCATACAAGCGTTTCTGGAAGCAAATCGTAGCTCCAATGGACGAGCGAACAGCGACGGCTGAGTTCTAGTTGCAAATAGCGAAACTTGTCA
>NZ_JBRCAD010000208.1:0-16690 GCF_053493415.1 Trichothermofontia sp.
TGACAAGTTTCGCTATTTGCAACTAGAACTCAGCCGTCGCTGTTCGCTCGTCCATTGGAGCTACGATTTGCTTCCAGAAACGCTTGTATGACTCTCGCACCCTAAAGTGTAAAGTTTTATATCTGGATTCAACACTTCTGGATATCGTCTCCCAGTTCTCAACAACAACTATTACCATTCCCTTAACTACCAACCAGCGTCGCGCTTCACTACCAGTTTGTATGCTGATCAAACAGGGAGATGGTGGATTATCACAAGATTCGGTTGCATTGTGTTTTCAAATTCGAGTGCTGGATAAGAGGCGGTTAATTCGCAGGCTAGGGCAACTGAGTACTGAAATAATTACTCAATTAGAACAAGTAGTGTTAGTAACGCTAGGATACGAAGTATAGATACAGAAGAGTGAGCTAGTAAGCGGCGAGTCTAACAACGCCCATGCACACCGACTGCCAAAAGCTTATCTGTTGCACCTTCAAGGTTTTCTGCGGCGGGTGATGGGCAACCTTAGCGATCGCTTTCTTAGCACCCCTTCAAGATCAAATTAATTCTCAACTACATGGCGACCATCAGCGGATTTTGACCTAGATGGTATTGAATGATTGAGTAGACTAAACTGCTGAAGGCGAATGGCTTGCCAGACCTGAGCCAGCCGGTAGGGTGGTTGCCGCGATCGCTGGCTTGGTATCATAATTCAGTAACAGATAATACCTAGGATCTGGATGTTATCACTTAAAAGTGACAGATAACACCCCAAAGTCAGGTGTTATCAAGCAGATCCGCATGATAAGATCCCAAAAGTTGGACTTATCCATCAGATCTGACGTTGAATACCTAGTTGGGCTGCTTCATATCCCGGTTGGGACGGTACAGAAATGTTACCTGTGGGCATCAAAGGCTAACCTATTTTGAGGTTGTCTGTGTGACAGTGCTTTGAGGGTACTGGTGAGGCGATTCTCTCCGAGACGGCAAAGCCGACCGCGCAAACAGGAATTACGGCATAAAATCAAGGTATGGTCTTATACAACAGATATGCTAAAAACGCTTTGGGCTACGGTTCGGCAAGGGAAAATTGAGCTACTGGAATCAGCAGAACTCCCAGAAGGGGTAAGAGTGCTGGTAACAGTTTTACCTGACGATGAGGCTGAATTTTGGCTACAGGCAAGCCAAACATCCCTTGATGCCATTTGGGACAACGCTGAGGACGATGTGTATACCCAGCTACTCCAAGCATGATGTGATACTGGTGCGCTATCCCTTCTCAGACTTATCGAGTTCAAAGGTAAGACCTGCTGTTGTGATTAGCACATCACATCCGTCTCAAGACATTCTCATTACTCCTTTAACAAGTAAAACAGGTTCATTAATGGCAGGTGAGTTTGTGTTGTCTGAGTGGGCAGCAGCAGGATTGAACGTAGTAACCGCAGTCAAAAGAGGTGTGTATACAGTACATGAAAGTTTGGTGATCAAAGTGATTGGTCAGTTGGCTAAAGTTGATGCTGAACAGCTTGAGCAATCCTTGCGAGATTGGTTAGGTTTATAGATTGATTTAGCAAGCCGCAGCCCAACACTTCGTTGGCGCGGACGGTACAGAGGTTATCGGTGAGAGTTCGAGCTTTTCTGCCACCGCACAACTTTGCCGTTGAATGATTGAGTAGACTGCACTGCTGAAGGCGGATGGCTTGCCAGACCTGAGCCAGCCGGTAGGAGGGGCGCGATCGCTAGCTTGGTATCATAATGCAGTGACGGATTTTGAATCTGCTATTAATGTTAATCTGAGTAAGGTTTCAATTGTACGCATGATATGCTAAGAAAATTCGACTCGGCAGATTCATGAGTGGTATTGACCGTGACATTATTCTTGACCCTCGACATATTGCAAAACACTTACCTGAAACACCACAAGTACAACGATTACTGCGACGAGGTAGATCTGCCCACGTCTTCAATAATGTAGCCACAATAGAGAGAGTTGCTCAAGCAATCATTGAGGGAGGAGAATTTACAGGGGTGATTCGAGGATATGAGCGTTACGGCTTGTATTTTACTGAGGCGATCGGTTACCGAATCAATCCTAACGATGGCTCTAGCACTCCGCTATTCTATGGAGAGGTGAAAATTGATGCAGAAAATCGATACCATGTCATCCCCCGCACTCGACCCAGGCAAGAGTGAATGGGATTTTGTTGAAGTCTGGATTGATCCCATGTTGTCTCCTCCTTATATACTGCTGTTGCTAGGTGACCCAACCGGAAGTTGCCGTGTGTACGATCCGGCTGAGAATTATAAAGTTGTCTTCCGTAGCGCAACCTATGATGAAGCTCAAACTTGGTTGCTGGAAGATGAGTATGAACTAGTTGAAGGGAGACTTCCAGCAACAGAGTTGTAGACAGGCAATAGAACTAAGTGGTGAGAGGTCTAACAAGTCGATGAAGCGGACGGTTGAGAGATCTTGGCGGGGTTGCCATAGTTGTCTGCCACCGCTCACTTTAGCCGTTAGCGATCGCTTTCTTGGTACACCTTCAGGGTGAAAGCAATTGTCAACTACATGGCAACCATCAGCAGATTTTGACCTGGATTGTATTGAATGATTGAGTAGACTGCACTGTCAAACGTGGATGGCTTGCCATACCTGAGCCAGTCGGTGGGGGGGTGCGATCGCTGGCTTTGTATCCTAATGAAGTTATGAATAATACCTGTAATCCAAGTGTTATTACTTAAAAGCAACGAACAATACCCAATTTCTCCCGCTTAAACTTCAAAAGGGATGGATAGTACCGCAGTTTCCGGAACTAAACGTCAAAAGTGACGGATAATACCTTAAATAAGATGTTATCAAAAATAAGGTGTTATCAAACAGAGTCGCATGATAGGATGCCAAACATTTGGACATATCCATCAGATCTGACGTTGAATACCGAGTTCCGTTATAAAAGTCGCTATGCTGTGTCGCATGAACGTGCAACCTGTGAACTTTGCAGATCGATCTGCTCTTATTAGGGTAGCCGTAAGAACTGGTCTATTTTCTCAAGAGGATGCCGAGGAGTTGCTGGGTGGCGTCCTCGACCAGCTATCAGGTGGCTCGCTGCCTCCGGGGCATACAGCTCTGGCTTGTCAGGATACGTCAAGCAACACGCTCATTGGCTGGACATACTTTGCCCCTGATCAATATGCCGATGGGGTATGGAATGTGTGGTGGTTAGGTGTTGCCCCCGAGGCGCAGGGAACTGGAGCAGGGCGATCGCTCCTCCGATCTGCCGAAGCCTGTGCGTTGTCGGGTGGGGCCAGAATCGTCGTGATCGAGACAAGTTCCAAAGAGACCCAAGCTCGAGCTAGGCGATTTTATACTAAGGAAGGCTATGCCGAGTGCGGCACTGTGCCCGACTTCTATGGGTACGATGATCACAAGGTAATTTTCTCACGGCGACCACGAAAGACCTAATTGGTTAGCCGGGGGAATTTCTCCCCCAGCCCCTTGGTTCTTCACTTGAGGCATTATCCAAATATCCAGCATCCGCCCCGGTGTTCTCCGCCCCTGTCAACCTTGTTAGGCAATTACCGAGTTGCCAATGACTGAGCTAATCAATCCACATTTCGAGGGGTGTTGTTGCTGGCTCATAAGCCGTAGACGGGCTAGATCTGGCGAGATTAAACCACCCCAACGCCAGTAGGAGACCGAACCCACAGCCGAGTAAAAAAATCCAGGCGTGAGACGAGTCGAGTACGCAGAGCAAGCGACGATCGCGATTATATACCTGCACTAGCCAGCCTTCGCTGGTGTTGTCAAATTTGGTTCGTAGTTGAGTGGGGTCAAACTTGTTCATGGTGTTCGCTCCATGCTGATCGAATCTGTGTAGGGGTGGCGGTCAAGTGCCCGCCGCTATGGAAACACCTGTCACATAAAATTTAAGTGTGGGCATCTCGAAAAATTCAAGTTTTCACAACCGCGCCCACGCAATCATACGCGCCCACGCACTCATAAGGGAGTGAGGCGGACGGCGGCGCCGCCCGCCTCCATTAATCGAGGTTCCCTTAGGAATAGAGCGTGTCTCAAGGAGAGCGCCTAGGTTGCTCAAACCTGACGGTGATCTCCAGCAGAGAGCTTCCCAAAAGTTGGGACATGGCCCTAGCTTTTGGGGTCTAGGTCATCTAGATTCCACAGCCCTCTGGCCCACAGAAACTTTGCCCGTACAGAACCTCCGCGTCACAGAGATAGATCATGCCCGCAAAATCGGTGAAAAACTTCTCTGCGACTTGACTCGCAATCGTTTGAGCCATAATGCGATCGGGGGTCAGCACCTCAAATTTGATATTCGCCGTGGTGTCAGAAACGTTAGGATGTCCCGTCGAACGCACGTTGCGACTGCCCTTACCACCCGTTTCTAACACCGTATAACCACTCGCCCCAGCTTCTTCGATGATTGCGGCGATCTTTTTCAGTAGAACCTTTTCCGTGACGATGACAAGTTTTTTGGCTGGCTTAGCCATGTTGGTTACCTCCTTACATAACAAATGCATGTTAGTCTACTGGGCCTGTCAGTACTCCCCTGGCCTAGTAGACCATGACCCGTCTGGGATTACCCACCGATCGCCTGGGCAAGTCCGATGAAGAACGGTATACACACGCCGATCGCAATGGGCGTACCGATGGCTGTGGACGCGCCGATGTAGGCAGAGGGATTGGCCGATGGGATACCCGCTCGCAACGTGGGTGGGCCTGAGATATCTGAACTAGATGCGGCGATGACAGCCAGCATCACGACACCACCCATGCTGAATCCCGTGGCGTAGTGGGCAATCATGCCAAGCCCGAAGGCGACTAGCCCATGCACAAACGGTGCTACCACGCTATACACGACATACCACTGAGCCACCTTGCGCAATTCACCCAGTCTTGACCATGCTTCCATCCCCATGACCAGCATCAAGATCGAAAGTAATCCGCGAAAGGCAGGATCATAGAAGTTTTTATAAACACTGTCCGGCTGGGCGAATATGCCAAGCGCCAGACCTAACAACATGGCTGATAAGGCAGGACCCCGGAGGCTTTCCTCGATAATCGGCCATATCTTGACCCGATTATCCGCAGGCGCCTGCTGGCGGAGATACTCCTGGCGGCTGCTGGGATAATCCCCTGCCGCAGTGAGCTGCTTGCCTACAGCCTCCTCTTCAAGAGCTTTGGCGGCTTCTTTACGTTTCTTCTTGGTGAGATAAATGTTGGCTACCACAATCGCAGTTACGAGCGCGGGGATATCCATAAAGGGATAGAGTGCACCAGCCCATGCCTCGTAGGAAATGTTTTGTTCTTCCAGTACCGTCAGACCGGCGGCCATCGTGGAACCACTCACGGCTCCAAACAACCCTCCGGTCGCGATCGCATCGACGACTTTGACCTTGGGCAGCTTGGCCAAGGTATAGCGGGCGATGAAGACAATCAGAATCCCCATGATCATGGCAAAGAGCACGGGTAACACCATCTCCGTCAGGTTGGAGTTGCGGATGGCAATTCCACCGGTCAGGCCGATTTTGGTGAGCAACATGAAGACAATGATCGTACAAATCGCATCGGGGATTACCAATTCGCTTTTGAGAGCAGCAATGACCATCCCACCAATCAAAAAGGCGAGTGTTGGGGACTGCAGCTGCTTAATGAAGTCCATTACAAATAGGGACAAGAAATCCACGTTGTAATTCCTCTTTGAGTCAGATTTTAAGGGTCAGGACGGCATGGCAAGCGTGGCCTCGAATCCCAGGTGGCTGGCTCCACGGGTCTGAGTCAGGGAGGAGTCGATCCGTCACCCCATCGCACCTGCATCCCGGTGCGTTGTGTGCTGGAAGATAAGGCTTCGCTGCGGCGAGCGCACATGATCGTACTCATCAGGGGGGATTCCTATTCGGAAACGAGTTGCGATCAATATAGGAGGGGATGCCCACCTGGGTTAAAGGGAGCGATCGCCCGTCACGCTCAATCCGAAAGCCTAGATTTCGACTATAGACCGAAATCTATTAGACTTGCCTTTGCCATACAGAAAAGTCTAGAGCAAAATTTGAAGCAAGTATATTAGTTGCAAGGACTAATTTCCCAATTCACGCCAAAAGTCAAACTTATCAGTCCAGTCATGTTGAAGGCCGACAGGCAGCTTGCGTGGTCAGGTAAACGCTCCCAGGATCAGCCAAAGTGGGTGATTGACCGGAATGAGCGGGATGAGATCGATGCGCAAAACCTTGCACTGCGATCGCGCCGTAACAGTGCTATGATCAACAATCGTGGCTTTTACAGCCTGATCGCCAGCACATCGGACGGAATCTATCGGACG
This sequence comes from Trichothermofontia sp., assembly GCF_053493415.1. Classification (NCBI taxonomy): domain Bacteria; kingdom Bacillati; phylum Cyanobacteriota; class Cyanophyceae; order Leptolyngbyales; family Trichocoleusaceae; genus Trichothermofontia; species Trichothermofontia sp. Next base: position 6,315 of record NZ_JBRCAD010000208.1, read on the forward strand.
GAGTAAAGGATATGACTCAGCGAACCTTGCATGGTACCAATCGCAAGCGCAAGCGCACTTCCGGCTTTCGAGCACGGATGCGGACCCAGTCGGGCCGAAAAGTCATTCGAGCACGTCGTCAGAAAGGACGGGCAAGATTGGCCGTATAGGCTGAATTCAGTGCTTCAATCCAGTGTTTAACATTTAGTTGTTCCCCCCTCGTTCAACGTTCACTAACGGCCTGAGCAGGAGCCATGCTGTCCAAAGCGAATCGACTCCTGCGCCGTCAGGACTTTCAGTCAGTTTATCAACACGGTTACCGTGCCAACAGCCCTCACCTCAGTTTGCGGGCACTGCCAGTTCTATCTCAGCCCAGCCTAAGTTCGTCAGCACTGCCCACCGCTCTCCCCGTCCCGACTCGGATTGGTATCGTCGTGAGTCGGAAAGCGGCGGGGAAACGAGCGGTGGTTCGCAATCAAGTTAAGCGGCGGTTGCGGGCTGCCTGCCGTCAGCTTTTACCGAAAATTCAACCCGGTTGGTTGCTGGTCATTTCCGCCCGATCGGGGTGTGCCGAGTGCGATTATGGCAAATTTCTGCAAGAATTAGAACAGTTGTTGGCAAAAACTGGAGTCCTCTCAATACATCATGGGTATTCGTGAAGACGTTTTTTACGATGGCGGTCCCCACATCGGGGATTTGATTATTGGCATTTTATTAGCCTTTACCGTCATTTGTCTCCCGTTAACGATCGGGTCGATCGTGCGGGCACTGTGGCTCCGCTATCGCATTACCAATCGTCGGGTTTCGATTACGAGTGGTTGGATGGGCCGCGATCGGGCCGATGTTATTTACTCAGAAATCACCCAAGTGGTGACGGTTCCCCGTGGTTGGGGGGCTTGGGGAGACATGGTACTCACCCTCAAGGATGGGAGTCGTCTCGAACTGCGGGCCATCCCCCGCTTCCGGGAAGTTTATCAATACATCAGCGACAAAATTTCCCCCCGCGCTCGTCAAGCCAGCGGCCCCATTGGCCAAGCCTAACCGTTGGTCAATGCAATGGCGCCAAGCTAACTGTTGGTTAACGCTAACCGTTGGCCGCACCGAAAGGGCTGGGTAAGGTAATCCTGGTCAGAGGCGATCGGGAAAGTACGATAGACTAAACATTGCAAACGCTAGAGAGCAGCATAGAGTAGCGCATGGACTTCGGTGTAGGTTTCCTTTCCAACAACGTGATGTTGCCGATCCTGGACTTCTTCTACGGGATCGTGCCGAGCTATGGGTTGGCGATCGTCGCCCTCACCCTCGTGGTCCGCTTTGCGCTGTACCCCCTCAATGCTGGGCAAATTCGCAATATGCGCCGCATGAAGGTCACCCAGCCCTTGATGCAAAAGCGCATGAAGGAAATTCAGGATCGCTACAGTAATGATCCGGTGAAACAACGGGAAGAAGTTAGCAAGCTCTATAAGGAGTTTGGCAACCCCCTGGCGGGCTGTTTACCGCTGCTGATCCAAATGCCGGTGCTGTTTGCCCTGTTCGCCACCCTGCGGGGATCACCCTTCTCGGATGTCAACTACACCGTCAATCTGCAAATCTTTCCCCAGGAACAGGTTGAACAAATCCAACCCCAGGCGTATGCGACCAAACCCCAGAATATCTATGTGGCCGATGGCGACCACTCGGCGATCGTGGCCCTGTTACCTGGTGGCAATCGCCTGACAGTGGGACAAAAGACGAGTATTGAGTTCCAAAGCGTCGCTGGTACGCCCCTACCCGACCTGATCGCGGCCCATCCTGAAACCGACATTACGCCCCAGTGGAAAGTCATCAAGGGGGAAGATCGGGTCCAAATTAACCCGGATGGCACGATCGTGGCCCTGCAACCCGGGGATGTCACCCTGCAAGGGACGATTCCCGGTCTTGCGGCTAATAAGGGCTTCCTGTTTATCAAGGCCCTGGGGCGAGTCGGTGCCGTGCAAGACGACGGCACGATCAACTGGGATATCGTCGCGATGGTCCTGGCCTTTGGGGTCAGTATGTACATTAACCAACTGCTCTCTGGCCAAGGCGGGGGGACGGGGAATCCCCAGCAAGACAGCATCAATAAGGTAATGCCCATTCTGTTCTCCGGGATGTTCCTCTTCTTCCCGCTACCGGCTGGGGTGTTGCTCTATATGCTGATTGCCAATATCTTCCAAACGCTGCAAACCTTCATCCTCTCCCGTGAACCCTTGCCAGAGGAAATTCAAAAATTAGTGGATGTTGAGGCCCGCAATACTAAGGCTGCGAAGGGCGAGAGCAACGGTAAAAATAGTCCCGATCGCAAAACCTTGCCCTTTGAACCCAAGTCAGTCGCTAGCAGCAAGCCCGATGCGAAACCGGCTGCGAAGCCGACGACGAAGGCTGCCAAGAAGTCCCAATCTAAATCCTCGCAGAAGTAGGTTAAACGCCCATGTCAGCGATCGCCGATGCGGGTCTCCAACGGGGCCAAACCTGGTTGCAGGACCTCCTCAAACTTGCCCATTTACCCGCTGCGGTCAGCATTGAACAGCATGACCTCGCCCAAGCGTCGGGAAGTATTTGGTTGACGATATCCGAAAGCGAGTTGACCCCAGCGCAGATCGATATCCTGATTGGTGAACGGGGGGAAGTGTTGGATGCCCTCCAGTATTTGGCCAATACGATCGTCAACCTGGGTCAACCGCCCGAAACCCAACACGCCTATACGATCGAGTTACATGGCTATCGGGTCAAACGCCAAGCCGAACTGCAAGCCCTGGCGGAGGCAGCCATCGCCCATGTGCGGGAAACGGGCCAACCCTATGCGATCGAACATTTGTCCGCCGCCGAACGGCGACACATTCATAACCTCCTGTCCGGCTACGACGATCTGGAGACCTTCAGCCAGGGTCGGGAACCGGCACGGCATCTGGTAGTCCAGCCGAAGTCAGCCCCTAGGGAGGCCGATTCCTAGCTCCGGTGAGGTGACTAACCGTGAACCCGATTCCCATTCCCCAAATTGCCCGAGCGCCCGATCACGCGGTGCGCTGGACGGTCAAGGAATTTTTGGCCGATTTACCTACCCTCACCCCCGTTCAAGGCTGGGTGCAGGTGACCCACTGCCAAACCTATCTAGAGGTTGCCACGCAAGCGGAGGCGATCGTCACCCTCACCTGCGATCGTTGTTTGCAGCAATATAACTACCGTCTAATGGCCAACACCTCCGAGCTAATCTGGCTAGATGAGGCGGCTGACCTGGCCGCGAATACCCTACCTGCCGAGTTAGAGGTGGCCCCTGAAGATCTCGTCGAATCCCTGTCTCCCCACGGAACGTTTGATCCGGCGAATTGGCTCTATGAGCAGATGTGTTTGGCACTACCGCTGCGTCAACTGTGTGATGCGACCTGTCCAGGAATTATCACAGAGGATGAGCAGGTCCCAGCCGTTCACCCCGCTATCGATCGCCGCTGGGCAGCCTTGGAGTCGCTTAAAAATCAGCTTTCTTCCTGATTCTCCGCTGGGTTTTCCCCGCTGTTTGCCTTGTGATTCCCGTATTTGCGGCTGCCTAATGATTTTTCCTGCTTGGTGATGAATTAATACAGAACCCCCGACTACGTTTGTAGTATTCCCATGATCAACACACCCTCGCTGCATGAAACCGAGTCTCTCCATGAAACCGATATTGTCCTGTGGGTGGAAGATACCGTCGCCAAGCTCAGAGCGCGGGATTTTGAACACCTAGACCTGGAGAATTTGATCGAGGAGATTGAAGCCTTGGGCATTTCCCAACGGAAAGAACTCTTAAGTCGCTTAACTCGCTTACTCGAACACCTGCTCAAGCGCCTCTATGTTCCTTCCGAACAGGACTATAACGATTGGGAACGGACGATTCGGCACCAGCGCTTGGAACTAGGGATTCTCCTGGAGCAAGCCCCCAGCCTCAAGACCAAGTGGGCCGAGACCTTTGATCGGGCTTGGCGGCTGACCCTCGCTAACTTGCAAGCGGAATATCCCCAAATTCAATTTCCTGAACAGTGGCCCTACGCCAGGGATATCACCGCCATGCTAACCGTCAGATTTTGGCAGTGACTCACTCCGGCCCCCCGTTTGCTGTTTGCCGTTTGCACACCTAAGGGTTGATGATGAATTTTCAGGATGAATTTGGCCTCCTGTTGCGTGCCCGCTACTCCCTGCTCTATCTGGTGACACGGGAGGAAGAGCGCTTAGAAACGGCGATCGCCCAAGTGGCGCAACAGCAAGGCCAGCGGGCCGTCTATACCTGGGATTTTGTCGATGGCTACCAGGGCAATCCCAATGATGCGGGGTTTGGACGGCGGAACCCCCTCCAGGCCCTTGAGTTTGTGGAAAAACTTCCCGCAGAAGCAGCCGGAATCTTTATCCTGCGCGACTTCCATCGTTTTTTGGACGATATCGCCATCTCCCGCAAGCTGCGCAACCTAGCCAAGCGCCTGAAATCCCAGCCGAAAAATTTGGTCATCCTCGCTCCCCATATCAGCATTCCAGAAGACCTGAGCGATTGTCTTACCGTCCTGGAATTCCCCCTGCCCAATGCCGATGAGATCCGGACGGAAGTGGAACGGCTCCTGTCGGCCCTTGGATCACCGCCCACGGGACGGCTATTGGATGAGTTGGTGCGCTCCTGTCAGGGGTTGTCGATCGATCGCATTCGCCGGGTTTTGGCACGGGCGATCGCCACCCACCAGGAATTGCGCCCCGAAGATATTGATCTGGTCCTAGAGGAAAAACGCCAAACCATTCGCCAGACCCAAATCCTCGACTTCTATCCCGCCCACGAAGCCATGACCGATATTGGGGGGTTGGATAACCTGAAGGATTGGCTCCTGCGACGCGGGGGGGCTTTTTCCGAACGGGCACGGCAGTATGGGCTGCCCCATCCCCGTGGGTTACTGCTGGTGGGCATCCAGGGCACCGGCAAATCCCTAACGGCTAAGGCCATCTCCCACCATTGGCACCTACCCCTGTTGCGGCTGGATGTGGGGCGACTCTTTGGGGGCCTCGTGGGGGAATCGGAATCCCGCACCCGCCAGATGATCCAATTGGCCGAAGCCTTGGCCCCCTGTGTCCTGTGGATCGATGAAATTGATAAAGCCTTTTCCGGTCTGGATGGTCGGGGTGATGCCGGGACTGCCAATCGGGTCTTTGGCACCTTTATCACCTGGTTAGCGGAGAAAACCTCCCCTGTCTTTGTCGTTGCCACCGCCAATAACGTCCGTGCCCTGCCGCCGGAAATGTTGCGCAAGGGCCGGTTCGATGAAATTTTCTTTGTCGGGTTACCCAACCAGGAGGAACGACGGGCGATTTTTGGGGTCCATCTGTCGCGCCTGCGGCCCCATACGCTTCAGCAGTACGATCTGGACCGCCTCGCCTATGAAACTCCCGACTTTTCCGGGGCGGAGATCGAGCAAGTCCTGGTCGAGGCCATGCACATTGCCTTTAGCCAAAACCGCGACTTTACCAACGAGGATATTCTAGAAGCCGCCAGTCAAGTAGTCCCCCTCGCCCGCACGGCCCAGGAGCAAATCCAGTTTCTCCAGGAATGGGCCGCCGCCGGGAAAGCTCGGCCTGCTTCTCGCTACAGTGGCTTCCCGGGACCGCGATCGGTCTAGGCAGCCACTGAGCATTGCCGGGGACGGCAGGGGGTTATCTCCCGTGGGGGGACTTCCCTTGGCCCCATTTCCGCCTATCTGTGCTAAAGGAGGGGGTTTGTATAGGACCTAGATCACTGGCGATCGTCCAGACCAACGCTAAAGTGGTGAGTTAACACTTGTAACAGGGAATGCTGTTATTGGGAGTAATCGTTTACTGGCACGTTTTGCCTGATGCTCACTACTAGCACTTCTAGTTCCAACAACGACGACGTAGTCTTTTCCGGCGAGTTACCCCGCTATAATTCGCCCGCGTTAACGCAACGGGGACCCCGGACCGATTTTTATGCGGCTCCCGTCACCCATGTGGGGACAGAGGTGTTGCCTAAAAGCGATGGCCAACGTACCCACACCAGTCTGCGCAGTTTTGCTGTTCTCGTCGCTCCCCTCAAGGACCGGGATATCAAGGCGCTGGATACCCTGTTCTGTGATGACGATATGGAGGCGGCGGCGGCGGATATTAGTCAGGTTTTGCTGGCGTTGTTTCCTGAACCCTGCTGGGAAGACGATCCCTTCGAGTTTTTACGCGACTACCTCTAGGCGCACGGTGGGGTAGTCGATGCAGGACATTCAAAATTCAAAATTCAAAATTAGTTGCCCTGCTGGAGATATTGGAGGATACCACGGGCGATCGCGGCGGCCATTTGACTGCGGTAGGCGGGATTGGCTAGCCGGGGGGCGTCCTCCGCGCCTGTCACATAGCCGGTTTCTACCAACACCGAGGGCATGGAGGTCCGGCGCAGTACATAAAAGCGGGCCTGCCGGACGCCCCGATCTCTGACAGGTAAGGTTTGGGTAATGTTGGTGTGGATGATCTGGGCTAATTGTTCACCGGACGAAAAATAGTAGGTTTCCAGGCCATTGATGTCGGGTCGATCTAAACCTAAGGAATTGGCATGGATACTCACAAATACCGTAGCATTCGCTTGCTCTGCGATTTGTACCCGTGGTTCTAGGTCAAGATCCCGATCGTCGTTCCGGGTCAGGATGGCCCGTACCCCATGTTGTTCTAAGATTGCAGCTACCTGTTGGGCGATCGGCAGCACAACGTTTTTCTCATACAAATCCCCAATGCCCACGGCTCCGGGATCGGGGCCGCCATGTCCTGGATCAATGACGGCGATGCGCATCCCTTGGGGGAGGGATAGTCGGGACTCGCCCGTGGAAACACCGCGTGGACGCTGGGCAGGGCGGGCAAGGGCAGGAGGCATCGTTGCTGTTCCCCCTTGGTAGGCTATCGTGGGCGGGAGCGACGATCGCACGGCAGCGGGAGGCACTTGTAATTGGATGGCAACGGTTTGGGAACTGGGCTGATTGACCCCCAGGATCTGCACCCCCGGTCTTGGCTGGGCCAGTACCAGGACCGTGTCCGGGCTGTCCTGACGGAACCGTAGCCGTCCTAGGGGGCTTTCCTGTCCTAGCTGGGGGCCAGATAAGGTGGCGGGAAGACGAGCAGGGGACAACCGCAGGAGATAGGTCCCCGTCTGGCGATCCCACTGGCCCTGTTGGCGGAGGGGGCGATCGGCCCGAATGAGTAGTTGGGTCCCCTGGTTAATCAGATCGACGGACTGGATCGTGGCTAGGGGAGGGGCAAGCATCCCTGGGACCGGTATTGCTGGGGCGGGTAGCTGGGCGCTGGTTGGGTGAGCACTGGTCAGCGCAGATTTGGCGGCGGCCACGGGGGCCACACTTGCACCTAAGGCGTGGAAGGGGGGCAGTTGGATGAACCATTGGCTGGGGGTAAGCCCCTGAATGGTAAGACGGCTGGCATCGAAGGTATAGCCCGGTGTCACTTCCAGCACAATGCGGGTCGTTGCGGCATCAAGCTGACCCACCCGAATGGTTTGAATGGCACCGCCAACGGTTTGTTGCGCTAAGGGTTGGGTAACGGTGGTGCCCGGTAGATCGATAACGAGGCGGGTGGGGTTGGCTAGAACCTGGGCACGGGGCTGAATCGCCGTATCCGTCGCAAAGTCGAGCCGGTTTTGGCCCGGATCAAACCGCCAAGATTGTAGTTGGGCGGCTTGGGCCGCTGGACACAGCAGCGGCAGGGTACCCAGTAAACTGGGCAGCAACCGATAGAATTTCACAACAGCCTCTCCTCACATCAAAACAGGCGTGGTGATTCAGTCAGACCTTAGGAACCTGAACCCGATTCCCCGGATGGCGACACCTCCGGCACCAGTGCCGCGATCGGGGTATTAAACACCCAACGCAGAAGGGGCGGAGCCAAGAACGTTGTGAGAATGACCATAACCACAATCCCCGCCTCTAGGGCATGATCAAGGGCACCACTGGCTGTCCCTACACTAGCAAAGACTAGCCCAACCTCCCCACGGGGGATCATCCCGACCCCGATCGCCAGTCGGTTAATCCCTGGGCCTTGGCCAAACACCGTGAACCCTGTTACTACCTTACCGAGAATTGCGACGCCGATCAAAAAGGTGGCAATCACCAAGCCCTCACGGTTGCTGGGAATCGCTGGATTCAGCACCCCAAAGTCGGTTTTGGCCCCCACCATCACGAAGAAGATGGGAACCAGCATATCGGCGATCGGGCGAATTTGGGCTTGTAAGGTGAGGCGTTCATTACTTTCATCCAACAGCAGCCCTGCGGCAAACGCCCCCAGAATGGCCTCTAGGTGAACCGCTGCTGCCCCGTAGGCCAGGATGAAGGCAAAGGTGAGGGCTGGGATGACCAGCTCCCCACGGGTTTTCAAGCGTTTTGAGAGGGCAATAAAGGTTTGACTCAGAAAATTACCCAAGAGGATCGCCCCGATGAGGAACAGCGAGGCACTGAGGATCAGGTAAACGATGTTAAGGGTCTCGACTTGACCCGTTTTGGCCAGACTGGCAACGACGGCCAGGACAATAATGCCCAGGACATCATCAATCACGGCAGCGCCGAGGATGATTTGACCTTCGATCGAGGCCAGTTGACTGCCCCGTGCCCCCCCCGGTCGGGGTAATTCCGCCAAGACTCTGGAAGTAATGCCAATACTGGTGGCGGTCAAGGCGGCCCCAGCGAAGATCGCCGGGATAGCCGCTACCCCAAAGATCACCATTAACCCTGCCGTTCCGGCCACAAAGGGGACAACCACCCCCACCACTGCCACAATCAAGGCTTGTGGTCCCACCTCCAGCAGATCCTTAATATTTGACTCCAGGCCAATTTCAAAGAGCAGGATAATCACCCCTAGCTCAGCCAGAATGGAGAGCACTTCACTTTGGGTGTGGAAGGTAGCCTCAGCGGCCCCCGCACTCAGGCCAGCGGTCAACTGCAAAAACTGGATCACGAGCGAGTCTGTGCCAGCCAGTCCACTTTCCGGTGTAATGATTAACTTGAGGGCCGAAACGCCAATGACAACCCCCGCCACCAGTTCGCCCAAAACGGGCGGTAACGCAAAGCGATTGGCCAGTTCACCCCCTACTTTACTGGCGAGGTAAATAATCACGAGGCTAAGCAAAACCCCGGCCAGGATCAGGGTATTATCCGGTGTGTCGTGGCTAGGGCTGGTGGCTAGCAGTAGCCAGGGAGCCTGCCTGACTAAGGCGGTAGGAACTGGGTTGCTCTGCCCCCAGGATAGAAAATCGACCATGCGGGCCTCAAAAATCAATGCGGTCTCATGCAATCTAATGTTACAGGGTTCCCCTTGGCCTACGGTGGTGTCAATGATCTAAACGAGCGTCGAGTAGGGTATCGGTGGTCGGTCAGGGGGCTATCTGGGGGGGGATGGCGCGCTGGAAACTGAACGTTTGATCGGTGGCTCTGGGTTGGGTGGGACGGCTGGCAAGGTGTCGGGGGGAAATTGCACAATCAAGTGCACCTGGCGATCGTGGCTTTCCGCCTGAATCGTCCCCCCTAGGGAGGTTGTGAGTTTTTGGACGAGGGCAAGGCCCAAACCCGTACCCCCATGCTTCCAGGGATCATTGTTGGGAATGCGGTAGAACTTATCAAAGATGCGATCGCATTCAGCCGCTGGCACCTCAACCCCTGAGTTACTGACGCGAATCTCGGTACCGGTGGGGATGACTTGGGCCATCAGGGTGATGGTTTCCTGGGCCGGGGTATATTTGCAGGCGTTATTCAGTAATTCGGTCACAATACGCTCTAGGTATGCGGGATCGGTAGCCAGGGGGGGAAGATCGGCGGCGATGTGGAGGACGAGGTGTTGTTGCTGGCTACGGGTACGCTCGATAAAGGGTTCAGCTAGATAGGGCAAGAACGATCGCAGGTCTAGGGGAGTTCGGGTCGGGACTTCGCGGCCAGCGTCTAAACGGGCTAGATCGAGCAAATCATTAATCAAATTAATCTCCCGTTGACCTTCATCACGCAGGACCGTGAAATAGCGGTTAATCACATTCGTCTTGTCATCAAAAATGCCTAGGGCTTGTAGACTGACCTCTAGCATTTGGGTTGCCATTTTGATATTTGACATCGGTGTGCGTAGCTCGTGGGAAACGGTACTCAGAAAATCATCCTTGAGACGATTAAGACGTTCTAATTCCTGTACTTGGGCTTGAGCCGTTTGATAAAGACGCGATTGGCGTAAGGCGATCGCGCATTGGTTGGCAACCAGAAGTGTTGAATCCAGATATAAAACTTTACACTTGAGGGTGCGAGAGTCATACAAGCGTTTCTGGAAGCAAATCGTAGCTCCAATGGACGAGCGAACAGCGACGGCTGAGTTCTAGTTGCAAATAGCGAAACTTG
>NZ_JBRCAD010000209.1:0-14047 GCF_053493415.1 Trichothermofontia sp.
ACGCCAGATCCCCTGCCTGGCGTTGTTCAACCCCTGCCTAATCTGAGTGCGGTTCCCAAGGCCGAGCCAGAATATGTCCCCCTGGAACCTGTGCGACCGATCGCCCGACCGAACTCCGTTTCCCCCCGCTCCGGGGATGACTAGGCAATTGGGGCCATGCGTCTGAGACATTTACCGTGGTTACCCCTCATCCAGATAGCAGCCCTGACGGTTTTCTTTGCCATCCTCCTGGATTTTCTGGTGGTCTTAGCCCTGACCGAAATCGGCTTCCTGCGATCGCTGTTGCTTCCCTGGTTGAACTTTGCACCGCCGATCACCCAATGTCTTGTCGGGGCGGGGGCGGGGGTGTTAGCCGTATACCTATTTGAGCGTCTCCATCCCGGCATCTGGCTGACGGCAGCCTCCCTGTGGGCATTGGTGCTGTGTACCGCCCTCTGTCTCTGGCTGAGGACCCTGCTTCCCCTACCCGGTTTCCTGGTGGGCCTTAACTATGCCCAGTTTGTTGGCCTTTTGGTTGGGATTTCCTACCAGGGGCGTCGTTACTGGCGCTGAAACGAGAGCGCAATGGTTCGATCGGTTAGCCAACGGACGCACCGACACCCTTAAGTTGAAACAGTGGCACTGAGCAACCGCTAACACCTTAATTACAAATTTGTTACAAATCCCATTAGCTTTCTATCAAATTATGTCGGATTGGACCCCGGGGAGATGGGGTGCTACCGTTTTCTGGTAGAAATACTTAAATTCCAGCTTTGGGTAGCTGGCTACCCCTTGTTGCCCCGATCCCCGCACTGGCTTACTTTTTTGGCCGTGCGAGCGGTAGGCTAGACAAGGAATCATGGATAGCCAGCGCTCAGTAGGGGGCGATCGTGGACGGACAGTTGCTTCCGAGGAGAAGCACGGGCCTTCGGGGCCATTCGGCCAAGATCGTCGTCATCCCGCCATTGCCCTATGGATTGCATTTCCCCTGAGACAGCGGCAGTCAAGTCCCCAGTGGCAGTGATTTCGAGTCCCCCGGTTAAAACCCCCAGTGCTTTGCAAGGTCAAGGAGCTTAACTGCATGTTCACCCACGTCAAGCCCACCGTCCGCCATATTCAGCCAGAATCGTTACAAGGACGGGCGCTGATCAAGGTGGTCTATGTTGTTCTAGAGCCGCAATACCAAAGTGCCCTATCGGCAGCGGTTCGCAAGATTAACCAGACGAATACCAGTGTCGCGATCGAAATCAGCGGCTATTTGCTCGAAGAACTGCGTAGCCCGGAAAACTACGAAGCCTTTGAGCAGGATGTTGCCTCAGCCAATATTTTCATCGGCTCGTTGATCTTTATTGAGGATCTGGCTGATAAGGTGGTGGCGGCAGTTGAACCCCACCGCGATCGCTTAGATGCGGCGGTCGTCTTTCCCTCCATGCCCCAGGTGATGCGCCTGAACAAGTTGGGCAGTTTCTCGATGGCCCAATTGGGGCAGTCGAAGAGCATGATTGCCCAGTTCATGAAGAAGCGGAAGGAGAAGGCCGGGTCCAGCTTCCAGGATGGGATGCTCAAGCTACTGCAAACCTTGCCCAAGGTGTTGAAATACCTGCCGATCGACAAGGCCCAGGATGCCCGCAACTTCATGCTCAGTTTCCAGTACTGGCTCGGCGGCTCGGCGGAAAACCTGGAAAATTTCCTGTTAATGCTGGCGGATAAGTACGTCTTCAAGGGCACTGACATTCATGCCCAACCGCTGCAATACGTTGATCCCGTTACCTACCCCGACATCGGTATCTGGCATCCCCTCGCACCCCGGATGTTTGAGTCGCTGGAGGAGTATCTGGCTTGGCATGGCTCACGGGATGATATTGCCGATGATCTTAAAGATCCCCTTGCCCCTTGCATTGGGCTGGTGCTGCAACGGACCCACTTAATTACTGGGGATGATGCCCACTATGTTGCGGTTGTGCAGGAATTGGAATGCATGGGGGCACGGGTGATTCCAGTCTTTTCGGGGGGATTGGATTTCTCGAAACCGGTGGATGCCTTTTTCTACAATGCCCAAGGCAGCGCGATCGTGGATACGGTTGTTTCCCTCACGGGCTTTGCGTTGGTGGGTGGCCCTGCCCGTCAGGATCATCCCAAGGCGATCGAGGCTCTCAAGCGGTTGAACCGGCCCTATATGGTGGCGTTGCCCCTGGTATTCCAAACGACGGAAGAGTGGGAAACCAGTGATCTGGGCCTGCACCCGATCCAGGTGGCCTTGCAGATCGCAATCCCAGAACTGGATGGCGCGATCGAGCCGATCGTCCTTTCGGGTCGGGATGGGGCGACTGGGAAGGCGATCGCCCTGCAAGATCGGGTGGAAGCCGTGGCGCGACGGGCAATGATGTGGGCTAATCTGCGCCGCAAGCCGAAAGTGGATAAGAAACTGGCGATCACGATCTTCAGCTTCCCGCCGGATAAGGGGAACGTGGGGACTGCGGCCTACCTGGATGTGTTCGGCTCCATTTATAAAGTCATGGAAGCCCTGAAGCACAATGGCTATGATGTCCAGGACATGCCAGAGTCGCCAATGGCCCTGATGGAAGCGGTGATCCATGATGCCCAGGCCCAGTACGCCAGTCCCGAACTGAATGTGGCCTACCGGATGTCGGTGCTGGAGTATGAGCGCTTCACCCCCTACTCGGAGCGGTTGCACGAGTCCTGGGGTCCCCCGCCGGGTCACCTCAACACTGATGGCGAAAACCTGCTGATCTACGGCAAACACTTTGGCAATGTCTTCATCGGCGTCCAACCCACGTTTGGGTATGAGGGCGATCCGATGCGGCTGCTGTTCTCGCGATCGGCTAGCCCCCACCACGGGTTTGCCGCCTACTACACCTACCTGGAGCATATCTGGCACGCCGATGCAGTGCTGCACTTTGGGACCCACGGCTCGCTGGAATTCATGCCGGGTAAGCAAATGGGGATGTCGGGCGACTGCTACCCCGATAACCTGATCGGCCACATTCCCAACCTCTACTATTACGCGGCCAATAACCCCTCGGAAGCGACGATCGCCAAGCGCCGCAGCTATGCCGAAACCATTAGCTACCTGACCCCCCCTGCTGAGAATGCCGGGTTGTACAAGGGCCTCAAGGAACTGGGGGATTTGATCGGGTCTTATCAGACGCTCAAGGATACGGGGCGGGGTCCGGCGATCGTTAACTCGATCATCGACAAGTGCCGCCTGGTCAACCTGGATAAGGACATTGCCTTGCCCGATGGCGATGCCCAGGATCTCAGTAGCGAGGAACGGGATACGTTGGTGGGTCGGGTCTACGGCAAGTTGATGGAAATTGAATCCCGACTGTTGCCCTGTGGTCTGCACGTGATTGGTCAGCCACCGACGGCAGAAGAAGCGATCGCCACCCTCGTCAGCATTGCGAATATTGACCGTCCCGAAGAAGAGATCATGGGTCTCCCGCGCATCATTGCCAATAGCATTGGGCGTGATATTGAGGAGATTTACCGCAACAGCGATCGCGGTGTCCTCGCCGAGGTCGAACTCGTCAACCAGATTACCCAGGCGGTGCGGGCGGCGGTCACAGCCCTCGTGAAGGAACAAACCGATGCCGATGGCCGGGTTTCCAAGGTCACGGCCCTAAACTTTTTCAACATGGGCCGTAAAACCCCCTGGCTGGAGGCTCTGCACACGGCTGGTTACGACAAGGTAGACCCGGAGGCGATCAAGCCCCTGTTTGAGTACCTGGAGTTTTGCCTGAAACAGGTGGTGGCGGATAACGAACTCGGTGCCCTGCTGCGAGCATTGGAGGGGGAATATATCCTCCCCGGTCCCGGCGGTGATCCGGTGCGCAACCCCGAAGTCCTGCCCACGGGCAAAAATATCCATGCCCTCGATCCCCAGGCGATTCCCACGGCAGCGGCGATTCAGTCAGCGAAGGTCGTGGTCGATCGCCTGCTCGATCGCCAGCGTCAGGAAAACCAGGGCCAATACCCAGAATCGATCGCTTTTGTTCTTTGGGGCACGGATAACATCAAGACCTATGGGGAATCCCTCGCCCAAGTCCTGTGGCTGGTGGGTGCCCGTCCGGTGCCCGATTCCCTAGGTCGGGTCAACAAGATCGAACTCATCCCCCTAGCGGACCTGGGACGGCCCCGCATTGATGTGGTGGTCAACTGCTCCGGCGTGTTCCGGGATTTGTTCATTAACCAGATGGCCCTGCTCGATCGCGCGATCAAACTGGCTGCTGAAGCCGACGAACCGGTTGAGATGAACTTTGTGCGCAAACACGCCCTGCAACAGGCAGCGGAATTGGGCATTAACCTGCGGCAGGCGGCGACACGGGTGTTCTCCAATGCGTCGGGGTCCTATGCCGCCAATGTGAACTTGGCGATCGAAAATAGCACTTGGGAAAACGAGTCGGAATTGCAGGATATGTACCTGTCGCGCAAGTCCTTTGCGTTTAACTCCGATAACCCCGGCATGATGGAGCAGTCGCAGCAGTTGTTCGAGTCCAGCCTCAAGTCAGTGGAGGTCACCTTCCAAAATCTGGATTCCTCGGAAATCTCGCTGACCGATGTCTCCCACTACTTCGACTCCGACCCGACCAAGGTGGTCTCCCGCCTGCGGGGGGATGGCAAGCAACCGACGGCCTACGTGGCGGATACGACCACGGCCAATGCCCAAGTGCGCACCCTGTCGGAAACGGTGCGGTTGGATGCCCGGACCAAGCTGCTGAATCCCAAGTGGTACGAGGGGATGCTCTCCCACGGCTACGAAGGCGTGCGGGAACTGTCGAAGCGGTTGGTCAACACAATGGGCTGGTCCGCCACGGCGAATGCGGTCGATAACTGGATCTACGAAGATACCAACACGACCTTCATCAAGGATGAGGCGATGCGCGATCGGCTGCTGAACCTGAATCCCCACTCCTTCCGCAAGGTGGTGACGACGCTGCTGGAGGCCAATGGTCGCGGCTATTGGGAAACCAGCGAAAGCAACCTGGATCTACTGCGGCAGTTGTATCAGGAAGTCGAAGACCGCATCGAAGGAATCGAGTAGGGCGGCCTTTACTGAGAAGAGAAATGGGGCAGGGCAAGCTGATCGTGTTTGAGGGGATTGATGGGGTGGGTAAAACCACCCAACTCCAGCGACTTCAACAGTGGCTACCGATCAGTGGCCTGCTCCACCCTGGGCAGGTGGTGTTCTGTACCTATGAGCCGGGAGCAACCGGATTAGGCCACTATCTCCGGGACTGTTTACTGGCGGTTAAACAGTCAGCCCAGGAACCGATCGCGGATCGTGCTGAATTGCTACTCTATGCCGCCGATCGCGCCCAGCATGTAGAACGGGAACTCAAACCCCGTTTGCAGCGTGGTGAGGTGATTCTCTGCGATCGCTATGTGGATTCGACGGTGGCCTATCAGGGGTATGGACGCGGGCTGGATTTGGCGTTAGTGAATCAGGTGAATGCGATCGCAACGGTGGGTCTGATGAGTGACCTGACCCTTTGGCTGGATCTGGACTATGGGGCTGCCCGCGCACGCAGTCAACACCGGGGTCGTCCCGATCGCATGGAGCAGGCTGATCGAGCGTTTCACGATCGGGTGCGCAAAGGCTTCTATGCCCTGTGGCAAGCTGATCCCGATCGTAGGGTGCGCATTGAGGCCAGTGCCGATGTGGAGACGATTGCTACAATGATTCAGGAAACGGTACGCGATCGTTGGCAGCAGTGGCAGGTAGAGCAGTAAAAAATCCGTGTCTCAGTTGTGTTCGTAGGGATCTTTGACTAACACCCGATTAGCAGCCGTAAACCGCGAATACTTGATAATCCCATAGGGGATAAATTCAGTAAGGGCTAATAACCCCATTTGGATATCTTCATAATAGATGATGCCCCCAATGCCAGAGTCAATATGAAACGCACCATGAAAAAATTGATAGTCGGGAATATGGAAGACTAGGAAGTCATGCACCTTAATCTCCCGACCAAGCATATACTTACAGGTTTGCTTGAGGATGCCACGCAGTTCTTCCTTCTCAACCTGATGTCCGGCTGCATTGAATTCCGGCTTATTCATAAAGTTATCCACATAAAACAGCCAAATGTCGGAAAAATCTTTCTCCGTGGTTAGTTTAATTTTGAGCCGTTTTAAGCGATTGAGGTTCATGGTTAGAGTTGAGTAGAAGCCGGTCAGGCGGGAATGTCATACAAGCACGGTGGGCGCTCTTTTTTCTACACCATCTCCGAGGCAGGGGCGGTTGCTATTTGTTGGGGTTGGGGCTGGAATTGGAACAATGAGTACACCACATTGCGGCGAATCGTTGTCATCATTTCCAGGAACAATTCATAGCCCTCGCTCTTGTATTCAATCAGCGGGTCCTTCTGACCGTAACCGCGCAGACCTACGGATTCACGCAGGGCGTCCATCTGTTGCAGGTGTTCGCGCCAGAGGGTGTCGATCTGTTGCAGGATGAAAAACCGCTCGGCTTGCCGCATCAGGCCCGGTTGGATCTGGTCTACTTGGGCTTCCTTGATGTCATAGGCAATGCGTACCTGCTCGTAGAGGAAGGTCTTCATTTCGCCAACGGTGAGATCCTCCAGTTGGGACGCCTCCAGATCCGCCAGCAGGTAGACAAATTCCTTGACCTTGCTCACCAGATCATCGAGCTTCCACTCTTCCGGCGGTAGCTCTGGGTTGACGTAGGCATCGACGATATCATCCATCGTGCGTTCGGCATATTTAATCACCTGTTCCTTGAGGTCTTGACCTTCTAGGACGCGCCGCCGTTCGGCGTAAATGGCTCGCCGCTGGTTGTTCATCACCTCGTCGTACTCGAATACCTGTTTACGGATGTCGTAGTAGTAGGTTTCCACCTTGCGCTGGGCGTTCTCTAGCGACCGCGTCAACATCCCCGACTCGATCGGCATGTCTTCTTCGACCCGGAACAGGTTCATCATGCCCGCAACGCGATCGCCGCCAAAGATACGCAACAGATTATCCTGCAAACTCAGGAAGAACTTGGTCGAACCAGGGTCACCTTGGCGACCCGCCCGTCCGCGCAATTGGTTATCAATGCGGCGGGATTCGTGGCGTTCCGTCCCAATAACGTGCAAGCCGCCCAGGGCAACGACCTCCTGGTGTTCCTGACGGGTGAAGCTTTCATACTCAGACTGGATGCGGTTATAAGCAGCCCGCAGCTTCTGGATCACGGGGTCATCGGTCGGGGCTTTCTCCGCAGCAATGGCAACCTTTTCCTCGGCTTCGAGTTCCGTGAGGGACTGTTCGCCATACTCCTCAACCGCGTAGGCCACCGCTAGCTTCAGGGATTTCTCAGCCTCTTCGGATAACTCGGTGGGGAAGATCTGGGGCGAGGCTTTCCAGGTTTTCACTTTTTTACCCTCGCTGGGGCCACCAAACCCTTGGGGTTTCGGTCGCGATCCGGCCCCGGCCACCCGCACGGGTCCCACACTATCGTCATCTTCTGGTTTGACCAGGGGTGGCATGAAGTATTCCCGGACCTTGAGGCGGGCCATGTAGTCGGCGTTCCCGCCCAGGATGATGTCGGTCCCGCGTCCGGCCATGTTGGTGGCGATCGTGACCGCACCTTTACGTCCAGCTTGGGCGACAATTTCGGCTTCCCGTTCCACGTTTTCGGGTTTGGCGTTGAGCAGGTTGTGGGGGATGTTCAGGTCACTCAGCAGGCCCGACAGCAGCTCCGATTTTTCGACGCTGGTGGTGCCCACCAGGACCGGACGGCCCACCTGATGCATTTCAGCACATTCGGCGGCGACGGCTTTCCACTTGGCCATTTCCGTCTTGTAGACGACGTCGGCGTACTGCTTGCGAATGAGTGGGCGGTTGGTGGGGATTTGGGTAACTTCGAGGCTGTAGATGCGTTCAAATTCGGCTTCTTCGGTTTTGGCGGTGCCGGTCATCCCCGATAGCTTCGGGAAGAGGAGGAAGAAGTTTTGGTAGGTGATCGTGGCCAGGGTTTGGGTTTCGGGTTGGATTTCGACGTGTTCTTTGGCTTCGATCGCCTGGTGCAGGCCATCACTCCAGCGGCGACCGGGCATGACGCGTCCGGTAAATTCATCGACGATGACGATTTCGTCATTACGGACAATGTAGTTGACATCAATGATAAAGAGTTCTTTGGCCTTGACCGCATTGAAGATGTAGTGTGCCCAGGGGTCTTGGGGGTCAAATAGGTCGGTGACGCCGAGTTCAATTTCGGCTTGCTCGTAGCCTTCGTCGGTGAGCAGGACGTTGCGGGCTTTTTCATCAACTTCATAGTGAACATCCCGTTGCAGGACGTTGGCGACTTCGGCAGCGCGGGTGTATTTTTCGCTGGGCCGCTCGACTTGGCCGGAGATGATCAGGGGGGTGCGGGCTTCGTCGATGAGAACGGAGTCTACTTCGTCAATGATGCAAAAGTTGAAGGGGCGTTGAACGACTTCGGACATGGTGGTGGCCATGTTGTCGCGCAGGTAGTCGAAGCCGAGTTCGCTGTTGGTGGCGTAGGTAACATCGCAGTTGTAGTTGCGGTGCCGTTCGCTGGGGTTCATGCCTTGCTGGATCAGGCCGACGCTGAGGCCGAGGAAGCGGTGAACTTGCCCCATCCATTCGGCGTCACGGCGGGCGAGGTCGTCGTTGACGGTGACGACGTGGACGCCTTTGCCAGTGAGGGCGTTGAGGTAGGCGGGAAGGGTGGAGACGAGGGTTTTGCCTTCCCCGGTTTTCATTTCGGCGATTTGGCCGTCGTGGAGGACCATGCCCCCGATGAGTTGGACATCGAAGTGGCGCATCCCCAGCACGCGGCGGGCGGCTTCGCGGACGACGGCAAAGGCTTCGGGCAGGAGGTCGTCCAGGGTTTCGCCTTTCTCCAGGCGTTGCCGGAACTCGTCGGTTTTCCCGCGCAATTCGGCGTCGGAGAGGGGTTGGATGTCCTCTTCGAGCAGGTTGATCTCGGTGACGATCGGTTGGTATTTCTTGAGTTTGCGCGCGTTGGGATCGCCGATCAGCGTTTTGAACATGGCACCAGCAGAGTAAGGAGCAGGGATTCGCTTCGTAGACTACATTTTAGCTCCCCTGGCTCCTCCTGTAGCGATCGCGAGGTGGGATTGGGGTATCACTGAAGGCAGTGGCGGGTCTGATGGGGGTGGGGCATGGACTTTGAGATCATTGGCGATATTACCGATGTTGAGGTGATTGCGACGGGGACAGGAATTCGCGATCGGGGGCGCTTACAGAAGCAGTATGGCCGAGGTCGGTGGAGGAAGTTGAAGGAGGTCGTCCAAGCTTAGCTTTTCCCCAAAAAGTTTAAGCCCAAGTTGGATTGCAAAAGTAGAACAAGCTATTAAAATAGATAATACCTATGCAGCTTAAGCCAAGCCATGACTAGCTTATTACAACAAGCATTGTTAGAAATCCAAAAACTTCCGGATTATCTCCAGGATGAACTTGCTAAACAATTACTAGAAGACATTAAAAATGAACTGAACTGGCAACAAAACCTTTCAGAATCAGATATTCAATTAGGGGATCTTCTGACAATGGCACGTGAAGCCCTTATTGAAGAACAGGAGAGGAGAACTGAAGACAAAGGCTTTGGCGAAGATTAATGAAGTCATCCAGAACTCGAAAGTTTCAGGAATTGTTTTTGAAATTACCCCAAAGGATACAAGAAACCGCTAAGAAAATTATCAACTTTGGAAAGAGAATCCGTTTCATCCAAGCTTGGAATTTAAAGAGGTCAAGCCAAAGGAGAAGATATGGTCGGTCAGAGTCGGAATAGGATGGCGAGCGTTAGGGATTATGAAGCCAGAGGAAGATAAAATAGTTTGGTTTTGGGTGGGATCACACTCTGAATATGAAAAAATTTTAGGTAAGAAGTAGAAAGAACATTGGTATGAGGCTCATGACATCGGTAAAAAAAATTAAGCTCAAGTTACCTTGCTTAGATTAGTGATGAAAACAAAGCAAGCTCGACCGAATCAGTTTGTCGTGTGCTTGAATAATGAAGGTTATCCAGCCTCGTTAGAGGTGGGTAAGATCTATCGAGCGATCGAGGATGAGGAAGCCAGGGAAAACGGGTTAATCCGAGTGATTGATGAGAGTGGTGAAGATTACGCTTTTTCAGTAAACCGATTTTACCCGATCGCGGTACCCAAACCAGTGGAAGCGGTATTGTTGTCGGTTAGTTCGTAGCGACAGCCTAATCCGACCAGCAGGCGGGGTGGCGGTGGCTGACTAGCCGACATAAGGCTGTGACGGATAACACCCTGAAATCCCGGACTTAAACGTTAACTTTGATGAATAACACCCCAGATCCAGGTATTATCACGAGAATCTGTATAATAATGATCTCAATATCTGAGTTTATCCATCAGATTTGACGTTGAATACCTAGTTGGGCTGCTTCATGTTGTCGGTGAAGCGGTTCTTGAAAGTTTGTCTGTCAGTACCAGCATTGCCAACATTGTTCTAGATAACTGGGGAAGAAAAGTAGCTTTTGCTGTGAATTAGGGAACACTAATAGATATTCACTGTCTAGCAGAGAAAGAAGTAATGGTATTTATAGAAAAATTGAAATGGATCATCCCTGCATTGCTTGTAATAGGGGTTGGTGTTTTGGAAATTAACTTTCCTCATGCAATGGATGGCTTTGATGATGGGTATACAGGTCGCGGAGGTGCTGGCCTAGTTATGCTACTCTTCGAGCTATTCGTGTGGTTGACATGGAGCAAAATTGGAGGAGCTATTGCAATTTTTTTGGGGACAATGGCGGTCGTAATTTGTTTACTTCCTAAAAATGAAGAAGAAGTTGAAGCAAAACCTACTCAAAACTTCTTAACTGATAGTGATAAAAATTTGACTAGAAATTCATTAGCCTCATCTGCAATTCGTGCTGGCAAAAATTACGTTCAACGGAAATTTAAAAAGCGACAATCTTAAAGCAGGACTATCTACTTATGACAGAAGATTTTAATTTAGAGACCTCAGTTAGAGAAGCTTTACGCGAAGCATTAAGAGAGCGTGGTCATGTCAACATTTTGATCGCTGGACGTACTGGAGTGGGTAAGAGTACTCTTATTAATTCAGTCTTTCAGGGAAATTTTGCAACTACTGGCCAGGGGCGTCCTGTTACACAGAATACAAGAGAAATTAAGAAAGAAGGTATCCCGCTCTCGATTTTTGATACCCGTGGCCTTGAAATGGCAGATTTCTCCGAGACATTAGATGCTTTAAAATCTCTGATTTATCAGCGATCGAGGAACACTGACTCCAACCAACACATTCATGTTGCCTGGATTTGCATAGCTGAAGATTCTCGGCGTGTTGAGCCAGCAGAGGAAGAACTAGTCAAGATGCTGGCAGACTGTAATATACCTGTTATCGCTGTAATTACAAAAGCGAGATCTGACCAAGGCTTTCGTGCTGAAGTCCTACGAATATTGCCGCTTGTAAGAAATGCCATTAGAGTTCGTGCTATTCCATTAGAGTTCGTGCTATTGATGAAGAATTAGATGAAGGTATTGTTCTTCCTGCTATGAACCTGAAAGATCTTGTAGATTTGACTATGCAAGTTGTACCAGAAGGCTTAAAAAGGGCTTTTACGGCAGCTCAAAAAGTAGATATTGAGCTAAAAAAAACAAAATCGCATACTATAGTTGCGGGTGCAGCAGCTAGTGCAGCAGGCATAGCAGCCGTACCAATTCCATTTTCTGATGCGATCGGACTTGTCCCGATTCAGGTTGGAATGTTGGCTGGTATCTCAGCAACATTTGGTTTGTCGATGGACAAAAGCCTTCTCACTACCATGCTTGGAAGCATCATTGCCGGAACAGGTGGAACAGTTGCAAAACGTTTCATTGTGTCTGGTTTACTCAAAATGTTTCCAGGCGCAGGTTCTGTGGTTGGTGGAACAATTGCAGCGACTACAGCAGCAGCAATTACAACTGCTTTTGGTACAGCATATATCACTGTATTGGATATGTTATTTCTCCAGAATAACGGCAAGCCACCCACATCTGAAGAAGTGGTGGAGGCATTCAAAACACAGTATCTACAACTTCCCGTCGGTAAATGATCTAGAGCAGAAGTGTTGAAAGAAATTTTTTCACAGTTGTGTTGAGAAAAATCACAGTGTTGTTTACTAATGGATAGGACAACTATGACTATTACCTTAGAGATCCCTTCAGATCTAGAACATGAACTAGCCAACGAGGCATCACAGCTTAAACTACCTTTGACTGAGTATATTCTGCGCGTTCTTTCCTTTCGACACCTCCTTCAAAATCCTCCCAAAACAGGGGTGGAACTTGTAACTTACTGGGAAAGTATTGGGGTGGTTGGTTATCGACCTGATATTAATAATAGTCAGGAATATGCACGCAAGTTACGTGACCAGGCTGACAAGCGGGAGCAAGTTTAGGTAGTAGATGTATTTAATCGATACTGACGTGATGATCGATATCCAGCGAGGCTATGCACCTGCACTGGCTTGGTTTGCCTCTCTAGGAGAACTGCCTAATATCCCTGGGTTCGTAGTGATGGAGTTAATTCAGGACGCACAGAACAAGCAGCAGGTTCGCAAAGTTTTACAGATGGTGGCACCTCTACAAATTGTTTGGCCTACTGAAACGGATTGTGCCCGTGCTTTGTCTGATTTTACCGCCTACCATCTATCCCATAAGGTTGGACTGATTGATGCCTTAATTGCTGCTTGTGCTGTTGGGAGTAATACTACCCTCTGTACTTTTAATGTGAAACATTATCGAGTTATACCAGGTTTAAGCCTAGAGCAGCCGTATAGTCGCTGAAACTGTTACAAAAACATCACGTTGTTAACCATTGATCACTGAGAGGGTATTTTCGGTACGATCTCGCCTACTGCAAATGATTAGATGGGAATCGCGCTATGACGGTTCTGACGACGATCGCGGGGTTGCTAGAGATATGGGAGCGATCGTGATAAGGATTCGAGTCGGACCAGTTGTAAGGGTGCGATCGTCAATCACCATAGGCTAAGTTAGCGGCAGGAAATCCAGCACTATTTTCCCTTGCTTGCACTGACCAAAGGTGCGATCGTTATTTAGACTGTGACTGGAGATGCGATCGTGACAGGGGCGGGGATTCGCGTTCTGGTTCACCCAAAGCAGAAATATAGCCGATGCGGGTAGGTAGGTTAAAATTTTAGAAATATAGGCTCAGCGATTGCCATCGACAGATAAACCCTATGCAAGTTACCCTTAACCTTGACGAAGCCCTTGTTAACGAAGCTCTTCAACTGACAAAACTGGCTACCCAGGAAGAGTTACTGAATCTAGCCTTAAGAGAACTTGTGCGATCGCGCCACAAGAAAAACCTGCTCGACCTTGCGGGACAAATTCAATTCACCCCAGATTTTGATTACAAGTCCCTCCGTGAAACGCACCGTGTTGCTGATTGATACATCTGTTTGGATCAGCGTGTTCCGCGATCGGAGCGGTCAGGTTCGCCAACAGCTTGAATTGCTGATAGCTAGTCGCGATGTTCTCCTCACCCGCTTCACTCAACTTGAGTTGCTTCAAGGTAGTCTAAACGAACAAGAGTGGGCGTTCCTCTTCGCCTATCTTAAAGCACAAGACTATGTTGAACTTATAGCTTCTTCGTAGCAGGCGGCTGCACGTATCTACTATGACTTACACCGTCAGGGATTGACTGTGCGTAGCCCGATTGATTGCTGTATTGCCCAAGCTG
Organism: Trichothermofontia sp.; assembly: GCF_053493415.1. Classification (NCBI taxonomy): domain Bacteria; kingdom Bacillati; phylum Cyanobacteriota; class Cyanophyceae; order Leptolyngbyales; family Trichocoleusaceae; genus Trichothermofontia; species Trichothermofontia sp. The sequence goes on from NZ_JBRCAD010000209.1 coordinate 13,726, forward strand.
CATTAGAAAACAATTTACTTTTAGTTTATGACGATCGAGATTTTGAAATCATCGCCCAAGTTCGCCCTCTCCAAAATCTTCGCTTCCAAACAGCTTAGCCAAGTCATGACTACTTTATTACAACAAGCATTGTTAGAAATCCAAAAACTTCCGGATTATCTCCAGGATGAACTTGCTCAACAACAGAAGTGTTGAAAGTTAGGTTAAGCGATGGAAAAAAGGGACAGAATGCAGTATTCTGTCCTCTAACAAATAAAAAATGATGTTCTATGATAGCCTCATTCCCGAAGCTTGTCAAATTGATCTTGAAGCAGCTTTGTCC